>JAFVAM010000097.1 GCA_017480525.1 Bacteroidales bacterium
ACTCTGCAGCACCACATAGGCAACCCGGAGCCAGAAGGAACTCGGACGGCATCGGTGGACCATGAGCAGTGCTTTCCAGAGATTTTTCATCGGCAGAAACTTTTGACTTTATGATATATATATCTTCTTCACCACCTCGCCGTGCAGCTCCTCGTTGATACGACGCCGGAGGCTCTCCCTGCGTCGCATCATCTCGCTGCGCAGCGCCGCCGTGGCCAACCGCAGGCTCAGCACCCCGGAGGTGAACTGCACCGACACCGTCAGCCGCCCTATGAAGTCTCCCACCAGCTTGCGGTAGGCGCGTTCCACAAGCATGCCGTCGGCGTAATCGCCGTTGTCGATGCTGCGCAAAGCCTTCTGAAGGAAGAAGTTCACTGTCCTGTCGGGTTGCATGGGCGTCAGGGGGTTAAAGGTTGAGGGTTATCATTCCGCCGGCGACGGTGAAAATCTTGTGGTCAAGCTCCGGCAGCTCGTCGAAGATGGCCTGCACACGTCCCGGCTGGGTGTCGGTGAGGAACACCTGGCCGAAACGTTCACTGCCCACAAGGGCTATCAAACGCTTGATACGCAGGAGGTCGAGCTTGTCGAAAATGTCGTCGAGCAACAGAATGGGCTTTTCGCCCGAATGGTTGAGCATATATTGGAACTGCGCCAGTTTCAGCGCCAAGGCGAAACTCTTCTGCTGTCCCTGCGAACCGAATTTCTTCAGCGGCATCGCCTCTTCCTCTGCCGCGTCGGCCTCCGAGAGCAGGAAAAGGAGGTCGTCCTTGTGGGGACCGGCGTTGGTATACTGAGAATACTTGTCGGCCTGGCGGCACTCTTGCAGCTGCACCAGCAGCGGACGCCCGTCGTGCCGGTAGACAATGGTGCCGGGTTCATCGGTGCCGGCAATCCAATGGTAGTATTCCGCAAAGATGGGGGCGAAGTCGTGTACAAAACGCTCGCGCCGGCCGGTGAGGAACTCGCCGCTGCTGACAAGCTGGGCATCCCATACCCCCACCATGGCATCGTCCCACAGGCGGTCGTCCCACATCTGCTTCAGCAGGCGGTTGCGCTGCTCCAAGGCCTTGGTGTAGCGCAGCAGATGGTCCAGGTATTGGTGGTCGGTCTGCGAAATGACGCCGTCCAGGAACTTCCGCCGCAGGTCGCTGCCTCCGGTGATAAGCTGCTGGTCGTTGGGCGACACCATTACCAGCGGCACCTTCCCGATGTGCTCGGCAAGGGTCTTACACACCTTCTTGTTCCATTTCAGCTGCTTGCCCTGCCCGCGGCGCAGCGTGAGCGACACCCTGTCGTCGCCATCGCCATAGTGGCCATGGATGGCGAAAAAGTCCTCCCCCATGCGGATGTTCTGGCTGTCCACAGGGTTGAAATAGCTCTTGCAGAACGAGAGATAGTAGACAGCGTCGAGCAGGTTGGTCTTGCCGGCGCCGTTGTTGCCCACAAAGCAGTTCACATTGCCGCACAACGCCACGTCGGCCTCGGCGTAGTTTTTGAAATTGGTCAGTATGAGTCGTTCCAACGTCATCGTTCCGTTCTGCTTTATCTCCTGCCTCCCAGCCGTTCCGCCACCTGCTCCATCAGCCAGCGGGGGGTCGAGGTGGCACCGCTGATGCCCACGCGGCTCACACCTGCAAACCATCCGGCCTCCAGATCCTCGGCGTTGGCGATGAAATGTGTGCGCGGCTGCACCTTACGGCAGTATTCATATAGATAGTGACCGTTGCTGCTGTTGGCGCCCGCCACAAACAGGAGCACGTCGACACTGCGGGCGAAGGTCTCCAGTTCGCGGGCGCGGTTGGCCACGCGGTTGCAGATGGTGTCGTAGGCCACAAAGTCAGCGCCCTCCGCCAGACGGCGACGGATGTTCTCCATCAGTTGCTGGTATTCTTCGCGGCTCTTGGTGGTCTGCGAATAGAGGCGTATGGGACGCGAAAAGTCAATGGCGCCGATGTCGTCGGGCGAGCTGGCTATGATGGCCGTGCCGTCGGTCTGGCCTGTCAAGCCCACCACCTCGGCATGTCCCGGCTTGCCGAAAATGACAATCTGCCCGCCCACGCGCAGCATCTCGTCGTACCCCTTGCGGATGCGCTGCTGCAAGGCCAGCACGATGGGACACGTGGCATCCACGAGCCTGATGCCCAGGCTCTCAGCGGTGTGATATGTAGCCGGAGGCTCGCCATGGGCACGGATAAGAACCTTGCAGCCCGCGAGCTGCGGGAGCATGGCATGGTCTATCACCTCCAATCCCTTGTCCCTCAAACGCTCCACCTCGGCACTGTTGTGAACTATGTCGCCCAGGCAGTAGAGGCTGCCGTCCTGCGACAGCTCCTCCTCGGCGGCGCCGATGGCCTTCACCACGCCGAAACAATAGCCCGCGTTCTCGTCGATTCTGACCTCCATAGACTGTCTCTCCATCCTCGTGTCCTCCCCGGTTCAGCTCATGCTCTGGTTCTCCTGGCGCGCCTGCTCCAGCACTTCGTCATACTCTTCAGGCGTCAGGTCGTTGAAGAAATAGTATACCGGGTCCACCTTCTTGCCGTTGAGAATGACCTCATAGTGGAGGTGAGGACCCGTCGACATGCCGGTGCTGCCCACGGTACCCACCTGTTCGCCGCGTACCAGCTTCTGGCCACGGTGTACACTGATACTGTTCATGTGGGCATAGAGCGTCATGAAGCCGAATCCATGGTTGATAATCACCACGTTGCCATAACCGCCATAGCCTTCGGGGTTGCGGCCGGCCACCATCACGGTACCCTCGCCGGTGGCGTAGATAGGAGTGCCCTGACGCGCGGCGATGTCCATACCGGAATGCAGGCGGTGGTTCTTCAGGATGGGGTGGAACCTCATGCCGAAGCCGCTGACAATCTTGCACTGCGTCTTGGCCACAGGCAGGATGGCCGGCATGGCCGACATGCGCTCGTTTTTCGTCCGTGCCATCTCGTAAATCTCGTCCATCGACTTGGACTCCACATAGATGCGCTTTGTCAGTTCGTCCACACGCTTGGCCGTGGCCTTCACCAGGGCGCCGTTCTCCATGCCGTCGTAGAGGGCGTAGCGCTCCACGCCGCCGATGCCGCTGTGGCGCTCGGCGGCACTCACGGGTTCCGAGGCAAAGATGGTGCGATAGAGCGCATCGTCGCGCTCCTCCAGATTTTCCAGCACCTTCTCGGCGCGGTCCACCCGGTCGTTGAGCAGCGCAGCCTGTCGACGGAACTGCGAAAGTTCACGCTTCATGGCTCGCTCCGACGGCGAGTCCATGAACTGCATGCCCACCACCACAATCACCACGCCTATCACCACGCCCGCCAGCACATTGAAGCTGATGCGCCGCACCTTGTCGCGCAGCGACACGAAGACCTTCTCATACTTCAGGGTATGAGGGTTGAAGCGGTAGGTATGGCGCGGTTTCTTCATGCGTGCTTTTCTTGCAATCAGGAGGTCAGAGGGTCTCTTTCAGGCGGTCCACGGCGTGGACGAATTCCACGACGGGGCGCACATGGTTGAAATAGTAGTCCAGGTCGAACTCCGGAATCTTGAGCATGCTCGCCGCGTCGCCGAGGTGGCCCATCATGGACTCCGAAGGCTCCTCGATGGCCAGTTCCTGGCAGACCATCGTCAGCCCCTTGAGAGGCACCACGTCGAAGTCCGTGGAGCTTCGGGCGGCAAGCACGGCATCGGGCAGGATGTAGTAGGTCATGCCGTTGCGCGAGTCGCGCATCATGGGCAGATAGCACTCCACGCGCATGAAATCGAACACACCCATGTCGAAGAACACCTGCTTGAAGGGGTTGCGCACGTCGTCGCGGTCGTGGATCCAGATGCGGCGACAGGAGGCCACACGCGTGAAGGCGTCGGCGACGGCGAGGTAGGCCTGGTAGGTCTCCTCCGAGCAATGCTCCTTGACCATCCAAATCACCGACCTCATGTCGTCCTCCAGCTGGCGCAGCTTGTTCTTGTAGTGGCTCATCACACTCACCATGAACTTGTTGCTCTTGTGCCCCATCTTGTCCTTGATGCCGCGGATGACTCGTTCCATGCGCTCGGCGCTGCGCGCCACGGCGAGGGCGTTGCTGTAGCTCTCCAGAATCTGGCGCCGCAGGCCGTCGTCGCAGCTCTCCAAAGCCTTGTTGCAGGCGGCAACCTCGCGCGTGAAGCTGGGTTCCTTGCCCAGCAGCAGGCGCCAGTAGCGCTTGCGCTGCTTGGCAAGCTGGCGGCGGACGAACTGGTGGTAGCTGTGGCTCTCGCTCTCGCGCTCAAAGAAACCGGTGCCCGGTGTGTCGCTCATCACGAAACGGCGTCCGCTGTAGCGCAACTCGCGAGAGTCGCGAATGCCGAAGTCGCTGTAGAAGAAATGGTTCGACACATTCACATACAACCCCTCGGTCACCCGCACTCTCTTTTTGGGCATTATCTTCATCTGTAGTAGTTTTGTTGGCAATGATAAGTTATTGTTCTCCAGTGCGCTTCCCGCAGGCCGGTTCAGCCGTGGATGGCCTCGCCGTGGACGGCTTCCAAGGCTTCCATGACACCCTCGCTCATCGTGGGGTGCGGATGGATGGCCTCGGCGAGGGCGCGGGCGGTGACGCCCTTCTCGCGGGCGGCCACCACCTCGGCAATCATCTCCGTCACATTGTCGCCGCACATGTGGCAACCCAAAATCTCGTCGGTCTTGGCGTCGGCCACCACCTTGACGAAACCGTCGGTGTTGCCGGCCGCCGTGGCCTTGCCGCTGGCCTTGAAGAAGAACTTGCCCACCTTCACCTCGTGGCCGGCCTCGACGGCTTTCTTCTCCGTCAGGCCCACGCTGGCCACCTCGGGGGTCGTGTAGGTGCAGCCAGGCACATTGCTGTAGTTCACCGGCTTGGCTTCCTTGCCCGCCAGATGCTCCACACAGCAGATGGCCTCCTTCGAGGCCACGTGCGCCAGCGCCGGCCCATGCACCACGTCGCCGATGGCATAGTAGCCCGGCACGTTGGTCTCATACCAGTCGTTGACCTCAATCTTGCCTCTCTCAAACTTGATGCCTGTCTCTTCGAGACCCAGACCTTCAAGGTTGGTCACCACGCCCACGGCACTCAACACGACGTCGACGTCGATGACGGTCTCGGTTCCTTTCTTGAGGTCCTTGACGGTGACGTGGCATACATCGCCCTCGACGTCAACCCTCTCCACCGAGCAACTCGGCATCACCTTCATCCCCATCTTGCGGAAGCTGCGGCTCATCTGGGCGGCCACCTCCTCGTCCTCGTTGGGCAGAATCTGGGGCATGAACTCCACCAGCGTCACCTGGGTGCCGATGCTCTGATAGAAGAAGGCGAACTCCGAGCCGATGGCACCGCTGCCGCACACCAGCATGCGCTGGGGCTGCTCGCGGAGCGTCATGGCCTCGCGGTAGCCGATGATGCGGCGGCCGTCCTGCGGCATCGAGGGCATCACGCGGCTGCGGGCCCCCGTGGCAATGACGATGTGGTCGGCCTCATACTCCGTGCCGTCCACGCTCACCCGCTTGCCGGGCAGCACCTTGGCGGTGCCCATGACGACGTCCACTCCGTTCTTCTTCAGCAGGAACTCCACACCCTTGTTCATGGTCGACGCCACGCCGCGCGAGCGGTCCACCATGGCGCCGAGGTCGGGCTCCACGCCCTCGGCCTTGAAGCCGTAGGCGGCGGCATGCTTGGCATAGTTGTACGCCTGCGCGCTTTTCATCAGCGCCTTGGTCGGTATGCAGCCCCAGTTGAGGCAGATACCGCCCAGGTTCTCGCGTTCCACAACGGCGGTCTTCAGGCCCAGCTGGGCACCTCTCACGGCAGCCACATAGCCTCCCGGACCGCTGCCAATCACCATTAAATCATATTTCATAGCCATTATATCTTTTATATTTATTATGTACCAAATAAAATGCAAAAATACGAAAACCACACGACATGGCCAAATTTTTTTTTCTTCCCCCACCCCACTAAGCTCGCGGCAGGGATGGTTTGTCACCCCCAATTCACACCCCTCCCCTCCCGCCTCCACCACCTTTCCCCATCCAGCCAAACCTCCCCCAAAAAGACATAAAACAGCCCGAAAACGCCCCAAAATCACACACAGCAAACACGTTGTCAACACTTTAAACAAAAACAAAGCACATAACACACTGATTGTCAATACCCAGAGGATACCAACACCGTATCAAAGACGTACCATCGCCCTACCAACACCCTACCAACTCCTACCCCAGTGGGAGATGACAGGGCTATGGCAAGGCGAAGGGAGGGTGCACGTGGCAGCAGGGAGGCAGCGGGAAGTGGACAACCAAAGGTTACACCCGGAGCAGGGCGCAAGGATTTTTCAAAAGAAAAAAAGAGGCACCGCGAAAAATAATTTTCAACCGTTTTCGGTGCATATCAGCCTGTTTTTTCAGTTTACCAAGCACTTACGACACCCCCCGGAAAAAAGCGTTTTTGATTTTCAAACGTTTAGGACAAGTATTTGTTTTTCAAACGCCTGCAAAAGAAATTAGTCACCAAAACCCACGTTTACAATACACTATCGAGTTATCAACAAAAAAAGGGGCGGAGGGGCGAAAGTGAATGTTTTTTTTTCAAACTTTCGGAAAATTTTCGTATATTACAAAGCGGGGTAGGATGTCAAAAAAAGCTGTTCGGGCTGTTTACTAACAAGTTGTGGAAAACGAGGCTGCCGGGAGGGGGGCGCACGGCGATGCAGACTTTAATAAATTTATCAGAAAAAGGCAAATTTTTTTTTTGAAATTTATGCACAAAAAAAGAATGAACTTTGCAAACGAAAGTTGAAAACGCGAAATCGCATAAGTGACTGAAAATGGAATATAGTAAAGCCAAAATGATAGAGGAAGACTACAAGAGGGTCTGGGCAGAATGCCTCGAAGTGATCAAAGACGCCCTGGGGCCGGAAAACAAGCGGGCCTTCGACACCTGGTTCGTACCCATCGTGCCGCTGCAGCTCGAAGGAAGCACACTCATCGTGCAGGTGCCGAGCCCCTATTTCTACGAGTGGATCGAGGCCAACTATATCGACCTGCTGAAGCGGGCCATCCGCCTGCAGCTGGGTCCCAACGGCATGCTGAAATACAGCATCGTCATGGACCAGACCATCCCCACAGACCTGCTCAGCACCACCCTGCCCTCCCACGGCCGCACCACGGTGAAGAACCCCCTCACCGACCTGCCGGTGAACATTAATAAAGATCACGCGCGCGAACTCCCCAACCCCTTCGTCATACCCGGAATACAGAAGACACGCGTCAACCCTCAGCTCAGCCCCAACTACACCCTGGAGAACTTCGTCGAAGGCGACTGCAACCGTCTGGCACGCTCGGCGGGCTACGCCGTGGCCGAGAAACCCGGCCTCACGGCTTTCAACCCCCTGCTGCTCCACAGCAACGTGGGCCTCGGCAAAACCCATCTGGCCAACGCCATCGGCCTCAAGACCAAGGAACTGCACCCCGACAAGGTGGTACTCTACGTCACCAGCGAACAGTTCATGGCCCAGTATGCCGAAGCCGGACGCGCCGGCTCCACCAACGACTTCATCCATTTCTACGAGCAGATCGACGTCCTCATCATCGACGACATCCAGTTCTGGTCGGGCAAGGGACCCAAGACCCAGGACGCCTTCTTCCACATCTTCAACCACCTGCACCAGCGCAACTGCCAGATTATCATCACCTCCGACAAAGCCCCCGGCGAGCTGCAGGGCCTCGAGCCCCGCCTGCTGAGCCGCCTGAAATGGGGCCTCAACGCCGACCTCCAGGCCCCCGACGTGGAGACCCGCAAGGCCATCCTCCGCAAGAAACTGGAGAACGACGGCATCGAGATGAGCGACGAAGTCATCGAATACATCGCCTACAACATCAACACCAACGTGCGCGAACTGGAAGGCGCCCTCATCTCGCTCATCGCGCAAAGCTCGCTGAACCACAAGCAAATCACCTTCGAACTGACGAAGCAGATGATCGACAAATACGTGCAGAGCAGCTCGCGCGAAATTACCATCGACTACATACAGAAGGTGGTGTGCGACAGCCTGGACCTCCCCGTGGAGGCCATCCAGCAGACCTCGCGCAAACGCGAGATCGTGCAGGCACGCCAGCTGAGCATGTATTTCGCCAAGAAAATCACCAAGTCCAGCCTCGCCGTCATCGGCATGCAGTGCGGCAACAAGGACCACGCCACGGTGCTCCACGCCTGCAAGACCATCGAGAACCTGCGCCAGACCGACCGCTACATACGCAACCTGGTCGACGAGCTGGAGAAGAAGTTCAAGGAGGCATGAGCAAGACGGCCTTCAAGCCAGGCACGATGATCTACCCGCTGCCGGCCGTCATGGTCAGCTGCGGCGACGCGCCGGAAAACCACAACATCATCACCATCGCATGGACGGGTACGCTCTGCAGCGACCCGCCCATGTGCTATATCAGCGTCCGCCCCCAGCGCCACAGCCACTCCATCATCGAGCGCACGGGCGAGTTCGTCATCAACCTCACCACCGCCGCCCTGGCGCGGCAGACCGACTGGTGCGGCGTGCGCAGCGGAAAGGAATACAACAAGTTCCGCGAAATGGGACTGCATCCTGAACCGGCACAAATCGTCAAGGCACCCCTCATCGCCGAAAGCCCCCTCAACATAGAGTGCAAGGTGTTCGAGATCAAACGTCTCGGAACCCATGACATGTTTATGGCCGAGGTGGTGGCCGTCGATGCCGAAGAGAGCCTCATCGACAAAAGCACCGGCCAGTTCCAGCTCAACCACGCCTCCCCCCTGGCATACAGCCACGGCAAATACTACGCCCTCGGCGAGAAACTCGGCGGTTTCGGCTTCAGCGTGAAGAAACCCCGCAAGGGCAAGTGACGCCCCCCCCCCGCAGGGGCGACAGAAACCTGTCATGGGCCAAGCCCACGGAACAACGAAAACAACAACACCAACCCAAGTCCCGAAAAGGCGACGCAAAACACACAAAGAAAAATGAATATCGTCTGTGTAGAACCCCTCGGCATCAGCCGCGAAAAATTTGAAACCCTCTCGGCACACTATGCTGCCATGGGACACGAATTCTCCTATTATATGGACCGCCGCGAGGACGAGGCGACCCTCATCCAGCGCATGGCAGGAGCCGACGTGGTGGTGGTGAGCAACATCAAGCTCCCCGCCGCCGTCCTCTCCCAGTGTCCGCGGCTGAAGTACCTCAGCGTGGCCTTCACCGGCCTCGACCACATCGACCTGTCCTACTGCAAAGACCACAAAATCGAGGTGCAGAACGCCGCCGGGTACAGCACCACCGCCGTCAGCGAACTGGCCGTGGGCATGATGCTCGACCTGCTGCGCAACATCGTCACCCTCAGCGAGTCCATGCACCAGGGCGCGGGCCGAGGCACCTTCCTGGGCCGCGAGCTGCGGGGCAAGACCGTCGGCATCGTGGGCACCGGCGCCATCGGCATCGCCACGGCGCGCCTCGTGCTGGCCTTCGGCGCCACGGTCATCGCATGGAGCCGCACAGAGAGGGTCGAGGCAAAGGCCATGGGCGTGGAATACACGTCGCTCGACGACCTGCTGCGCCGCAGCGACATCGTCAGCCTGCATGTGCCGCTGAACGACGGGACGCGCCACCTCATCGGCGGGCGCGAGCTGGCCCTGATGAAGCCCACAGCCCTGCTGGTGAACACCGCCCGCGGCCCGGTGTGCGACATCGCCGCCGTCGGCAAAGCTCTGGTGGAAAACCGCATCGCCGGTGCCGCCTTCGACGTTTTCGACCAGGAGCCTCCCCTACCCCTCAACCACCTGTTGCTCTCCACCAACCGCTGCCTCGTGACGCCCCACGTGGCCTTCGCCACCGAGGAAAGCTTCGCCGCCCGCGCCGACATCGTCTTCGGCCACGTCGACGACTGGCTACAACGGCAGTGAAAGCTCCACCAACGACACCTCCCTCGTCCTCATCAACAACCGACAACGTTCAAAAACAACAAAACAACAACCTCCATGTTCAAGAAAACCATCTCATGCCTTTCGCTGTTTCTTCTGCTGCAGGCATCCGCAACAACATGGGCGCAAAGCGGTCCGCAAAAAGGACAAAATACCATCTCCCTGCACGCAGGCTTGTCGTCCACAGCCACAACCACCTCCATCAATGGGTCTATAGCAAATGACAGTCCAGCCGCTATAGAATTACTTGCGAATGCCGCATACTCCTACTTCCTGTCAGACAAATTTGCGTTCTCCCTGTCTACAGGAATAGAATATATCCGGACCCCCAACAGCAGCACCACCTTTAACCAGGCTGCGGGAATCCTGCTGGCCCCGGAGTTCAAATACTACATATCCATTACAGACAGGCTTTTCTGGGTAGTGTCTGCCGGTATTGGACTCGAATTCGGCAACTACAAAGAAGACACCCCCAGTGGCGACACCTTCAGGACTGGATATTCGGGGTGGCTGATCGGCATCGCCCCTGCTGGACTTGAATTCATCGTTTCCGACAAGGTCTCTATAGGTGTGGGACTTGCAAGGTTTTCCTACGTCTCCGCCACCATGTCATCCAACAGCAACGAATTAACAACATCCCAAAGAATATTCAAGCTGAATTCAACCACCCTTTCCTGCAGTTTCTGGCTCTAACCCGGCCATTCTGCACAAATAAGGGTTTCGAGAAGCTCGAAACCCTTTTCTTTTTTTTGTACCGTGGACGACGCGTCTTTATTTCGCCGGGTGGTCCTTGTGGAACTGTTCGAGGCGCACCTTGAGGTCGGGGAACTGGTCGCGCTGCACCAGGGCCACGCAGGCGCGGATGCCCTGCTTGTGGGACCCGGTGATGTCGAGGGCTATGGCGCTGACGCCGTAGCGGATGAGTTCGTTCAGAAGGTCCACGCCTTCGAAGCCGGGATAGCAGAAGGTGAAGTAGAAGCCGTCGCCGATGTCCTCACCCATGTCCTTGTCGTAGACGATGTAGAAGCCGTTGTCGGTGAAGAGTTTCTTCATGACGCCGGCCTTCTCGCCATACTCCTTGATGTCTTTGACGAAATTGAAGGTGCCGTCGTTGGCACCCTTGAGCATGGCGGCCATGGCATACTGGACGCTGTGGGCGGTGCCGGAGGAGAGGCAATAGAGGGTGCCGAAGATGAGGGCGCGGCCAAGCTGGGTCTGGCTGTAGTAGCGCGCCAGGTCGGGACACTCCATGTTGAAAAGCGTGGGGCTGCAAATCATCATGGCGATGCGCTCGCCGGCATAGCTGAAACTCTTCGACCCGCTGATCATCAGCACATAGCGGTCGGTGTATTTGGCCACGGTGGGCTGGAACGGAGCCTTGCCGGGAACGGAATAGTCCTTGCGGAAATCCATCAGGAAATAGGCGTCGTCCTCGAGGACCACAACGCCGTACTTGTTGGCCATCTCGCCGATAATCTGCAGCTCATGCTCTGTGAAACAGAACCATGCAGGATTGTTGGGGCTGCTGTAGATCAGGCAGGCCACGTCGCCATCCTTGAGTTCCTCTTCCAGTTTGGTGCGGAGAGCGTCGCCGCGGTATTCATAGACGTCGAAGGTCTTCATCGGGATGCCGAGCACGCGGCACTGCTGCTTCTGCACCGGGAAGCCGGGGTCGATGAAGAGCACCTTGGTCTTCTTGGCATCGTAGCGCGTGAGGGTGAGGAAGCTGGCGAAGCCGGCCTGCATGGAACCCACGGTGGGCACACAGCACTCGGGCGTAACGTCTATGTCGAGGAAGTTCTTCACGAAGCGGGCGGCCTCCTGCTTGAAGTCGGCGGTGCCGTAGATTTCGGGGTAGATGCTGGCCACGCCGCTGCGCAGGGCCTCAATCTGGGCCTCCACGCCCACCTGCGGGGCGGGCAGGCCGGGGATGCCCATCTCCATCTTCACAAAGCGGACGCCGGTCTCCTTCTCCACGTCCTGAATCATCTTGCGCATCTCGCGGATGCTGGCCTTGCCGGGGTTCTGAATCTTGTTGGCCGCGGCGATGCGGTCTATCGTCTCTTTCTGTATGGGTATTTGTGTCATATTTATATGTTTTTTTATTTTATATCGAATTCTTTCATTTTCACCACGTTGATGGGGCTGATGTTGCGCACGGCCTCGTAGACCGCCTTGCGCTCCTCCGGCGGCGCGGGCGTGAAGATGGAAACAATCTCCTGAATCTTCACGTCGACAAACTGCTGCAGGGAGAGAAGGTTGGTGTTGCGACGGTGGGACTTCTCGAGGTCGCGGAGCGACTGGATGATGGCCTGCCGTGCCTTGGTCTGGTCCTTGGTCATCATGTCGAGCCCCAGACGGTGATAGTTGTAGTAGGCCTCGCGGAGGCTGGCGTAGGCACTGTTGGTGTGGTTCTCCATGAACCAGTAGCGGCTGCGCCCCCCCTTGGAATCCCAGCCAGAATACTTCGACACATCCACAGCCTGCACCACCTGCTGCGCCAGCTGGTAGTAGAGGTCGCCCCCATTGGGAACGAAACTGTCGAAATAGATGCCCAGCATGACGTAGCAGTAGTAGGCCACCGTGGAGGCCAGAATGCTGCTGAAATTGTTGATATCGAAGTCGAGCGGCTGGCTTTCGTTGTAGGAAAAGGCGAAGGTAGGCTGCTCCATATAGTTGAAGAGACCAGTCGTATAGGTCGAATTGTAGACCGGGCGGCGCATCTGGACCGAAATCTGCGCCACGAAGTCGGTGGCCGAACTGCGCTGCTGAAGGATAAGCGAGAAAGAGCAGTCGATTTTCTCATGTTGCTGAAAATCAAGGTCGGTCCAGCGCCGACCGTTGATGAAATCCTCCAGCGCCTGCTTCATATTGTCGAAAATCTTCTTGTCCGACGCCGATTCATAGCCCTGGGTGGTGGTGAGAAGTTTCTGCGGGTTTACCGACACGGTACAACGGAATTCCTGCCCCCATAGAGAGCAGAAAGGCATGAAAACCAGCATTATGAGCAAAAGCCGTCGCATACTTAACCTTGCAAATATACGAAAAAAAAAGAAACCGAGGACCGAATGTTGAAAAAAAACTGCCCCCCGAGCCACCCCCAAACCCCTCGCAAAACCTTACCAAACACCTACCATCTCCTTACCAACTCCTACCATAGTAGGACATGACAGGGTGTTGACAAGGCCACGGGAAGGCCATTTTAACGCTTGTTAACAAAGTCCGTCGCCCCCAACGCGAGGGACAGGAGAGTGCCGCGAGGGTGTTTCGCCAACGATGGTGAGGGGTACCTGCCATCGGGGAGTTCGGAGTTTATTCCGAGGCGTTTGCACCGAGGGGCAAGGACCGTCGGGCGGGGCTGTGAATTAAATGTTAATAAGAATATATAGCACAACATCCGCTCATTCGTTTTTTTTTCGTATCTTTGCATTTTAAATTCGAAGAATAAAGAAACACACTATATGAGCGATAATCAGAGAACTGACTACAGTGCGAGCAACATCACCGTACTGGAAGGACTTGAGGCGGTGCGCGTTAGGCCCGCCATGTACATCGGCGACGTCAACGAGCGCGGTCTTCACCACCTGGTCTACGAGGTGGTGGATAACTCGATAGACGAGGCCCTGGCGGGCTACTGCACGAAGATTGACGTGGCCATCAACCCCGACAACAGCATCACCGTGGAGGACAACGGCCGCGGCATCCCCGTGGACATGCACGAGAAAGAACACCGCTCGGCCCTCGAAGTCGTCATGACGGTGCTGCATGCCGGCGGAAAATTCAACAAGAACAGCTACAAGGTGAGCGGCGGCCTGCACGGCGTGGGCGTGAGCTGCGTCAACGCCTTGAGCGACCACATGACCGTCAACGTCTTCCGCGACGGCAAGGTGTACCAGCAGGAATACGAGAAGGGCAAGCCCCTCTATGCCGTCAAGGAGGTGGGGACCACCGACAAGCGCGGCACCAAGGTGACCTTCCACCCCGATGCCTCCATCTTCACCGTAACGGAATACAAATACGACACCCTGCTGGACCGCATGCGCGAGTTGGCCTACCTGAACAAAGGCATCGAGATCAACATCTGCGACTGGCGCCTGCCCGAGGAGGCCACCATCGAGGACGCCGCCCGCCTGGAAAAACCCTCGCGCGAGGACCACTTCTACAGCGAGCGCGGCCTGCGCGACTTCATCGACTACCTCGACGAGAACCGCGAGAAGCTGATGCCCGAAGCCATCTACATCGAGGGCGAGCGCAAAGGCATCCCCATAGAGATAGCCATGCAGTACACCACCGGCTACAGCGAGAACCTGCACTCCTATGTCAACAACATCAACACCCACGAGTGCGGCACCCACCTGGCGGGCTTCCGCAGCGGCCTGACGCGCACTCTCAAGGCCTATGCCGACCGCAGCGGCCTGCTGCAGAAAGCCAAGGTGGAGATTGCCGGCGACGACTTCCGCGAGGGCCTTACGGCCATCATCAGCGTGAAGGTGCAGGAGCCGCAGTTCGAAGGCCAGACGAAAACGAAGCTTGGCAACACCGAAGTGCGCGGCGCCGTGGACGAGGCAGTGAGCGAGATGCTGGAGAACTACCTCGAGGAGCATCCCAACGAGGCCCGCACCATCGTGGACAAGGTCATCCTGGCCGCCCGCGCCCGACAGGCCGCCCTCAAGGCCCGACAGATGGTGCAGCGCAGCAGCGTCTTCAGCAGCGCCGGCATGCCCGGCAAGCTGGCCGACTGCCAGAGCAACGACCCCGCAGAGTGCGAGATATTCTTCGTCGAGGGAGACTCGGCAGGCGGAAGCGCCAAGGACGGCCGCAACCGCCGCTACCAGGCCATCCTGCCTCTGCGAGGCAAAATCCTCAACGTGGAGAAGGTGATGCGCCACCGCGCTTTCGAGAGCGACGCCATACGCGACATATACACCGCCCTGGGCGTCACCGTGGTAACCCCCGAGGACCCGCAGGCCCTCAACCTCAGCAAACTGCGCTACCATAAAGTCATCATCATGACCGATGCCGATGTCGACGGCGCACACATCGACACCCTCATGCTCACCTTCTTCTTCCGCTACATGCCCGAGCTCATCGAGAACGGCTACGTCTACCTCGCCACTCCCCCACTCTACATGATCAAGAAAGGCCAGAAGCAGGTCTACTGCTGGACCGAGGAGGAGCGCGAACGCACACTGGCCGAGTTCGGCGACAAAGGCATCCATGTGCAGCGCTACAAAGGTCTGGGCGAGATGAACAGCGACCAGCTGTGCGACACCACCATGAATCCCGAATACCGCCAGCTGCGCCAGGTGACCATCGAGAACGCCGCCAGCGCCGACCGCATCTTCTCCCTCCTCATGGGCGACGACGTCCCGCCGCGCCGCGCCTTCATCGAGGCCAACGCCACCTACGCCAACATCGACGCATAAGACATAGTAATTATGGATGGACAAACATTCCAACGATTATTGGCCAAGGAGGCTTCTGGTTATAAATCCCTGTTGGAGACAGGGAGTAATGATTGGATTGTCAAAGGTTTCATTGACGTTGACAAGAATGTTTACAGTATTACCAACGACACTAAGGTTGTATCGAAAATCATAGAGATAATACTCATTCCCCAATTGGATGCGTTTGCGAAACGAAATAACCTCACACTTGAATTGCCGTCGGCACAAAACTACTATCCCGATTTAACATTCAAAGACAGCAATGGCAACCTCTTCGCTGTCGATTTCAAATCAAGCTATTACAATGACGACTTGAAAGCAAATAGCTTAACATTGGGATCTTACTGGGGATATTTCCGCAACCGCGACACCAAGAAAAAAACAGACCACCCCTACAGAGACTACAAGTGCCATCTTGTTCTTGGTATGCTTTACAGACAAAACGTGACCAATAGCGATGAGAAAAACGTTTATAGTGTTGATGAGTTGGGAACGATTAAATCTGTTATTAAGCAGTTTATCTTCTTTGTACAACCTAAATGGAAAATTGCGAGCGATAGGCCAGGTAGTGGCAACACTCGTAATATCGGCAGTATTACAGACATTGACAAACTGATTAGCGGCGAAGGCCCGTTTGCAAAACTCGGAGAGGATGTATTCGACGACTATTGGACAAACTTCTTCAATGCGGCAGATGCACGCCTGACTGGCATAGGAACGCCACACTACCGTGATCTCGCCTCATATAAGGAGTACTTGGACAAACAACAAGAATTGAGGAAAAAGATTAACAGGAGCTAGCGTTATGTCGACTGTAATTATCCCACCTATCAAATCTCAAGGCATAAAAACCAAATTAGTACCTTGGATAAACGACTTAATACTAACTTCTGGTATCAGCATCAATGCCAAATGGATTGAGCCATTTTTCGGCACTGGTGTTGTCGGATTCAACTCACCATTACGAGGAGAACACATAGTAGGCGATACCAATCCATATATTATCGACTTTTATAAGAGAGTTCAGAAGGGTGACATTACTTCACTCTCTATGCGGAAATATCTTGAAGAAGAGGGGCGACTACTTTCGAATGCCGAAGAAAATGGATACGCACACTATAAGTACGTTCGAGACCGATTCAATTCAGAACATAGTCCATACGATTTTATCTTTCTCTCGCGTGCTGGGTTTAATGGTATGATGCGATTCAATAGTCGTGGAGAATGGAATATTCCCTTCTGCAAAAAACCCGACCGCTTTGCTCCAGCATATGTCACAAAAATATGCAACCAAATACATCAGACAACGCGCATTATAAAGAGTAAGATATGGCATTTTGATAATGTGGGTTTTATTGAAACTATTGAACAAGCAGAGGCTGGCGACATAATCTATTGCGACCCACCCTACTATGGTCGCTATGTGGATTACTACAACGGGTGGACTGAGCAAGACGAACATGAGTTGTTTGAGGCTCTATCGCGAACCTCGGCTAAATTTATTCTTTCTACATGGCACCACAACGATTTCCGTCCTAACGAGATGGTAAAACGCTATTGGGACAAATTCAACATCACCACCAAAGACCACTTCTACCATAACGGAGGTAGTATTGAAAATCGTCATTCGATTGTAGAGGCACTTGTATTTAACTTCGACCTACACGAAAAACAGAATACAATCAAAGACAACCAACTTGAATTGTTTGCAGAAGCAGTATAAAGGAAGTAATTAACACACACTATACCATGGACAAACGTAATCTTCTACTTATTAGCAACAGCACCATGCGCGGCGAGGCTTACCTCGGCTGGTGCAAGGATATGATTGCCGACTTCTGCCGTCGGCACAACGTGAAACGTGTGCTTTTCGTGCCCTACGCCGGCGTGAGCCTGGCCGAAGGCGGACTCTCCAAGAGCTACGACGCCTACGAGAAGAAGGTGGCTGCCGTATACAAGGAGTTCGGCGTGAAGCTCGTCAGCGTGCACCACAAGACGCTGCCCGTCAACGCCGTCTACGACACCGACTGTGTGGCCGTGGGCGGTGGCAACACCTTCCACCTCGTCCGCGAACTGCATCGCACAGGCCTGATGCAGGCCATCCGCCAGCGCGCTTTCGACGGAATGCCCTACATGGGCTGGAGCGCCGGCAGCAATGTGGCAGGTCCCACCCTCTGCACCACCAACGACATGCCCATCGTCATGCCGCCCAGCTTCGACTGCATGGGCCTCGTGCCGTTCCAGATCAACCCGCACTACACCGACTTCTTCGACCCCAAGCACGGTGGCGAGACCCGCGACGACCGCCTGAAGGAGTACATCATGGTGAACCCCAAGGCCACCGTCGCCGCCATCCGCGAAGCCACGGCCCTGCTGCTCGAGGACGGAAACCTCAGCCTCATTGGCAAACCCAACAAGATGAAAGTCTTCAAGACCAACATCGCCAACACCCGCGAGCTTCCCCTCGACGCCGAGCTCAGTTTCTTGCTCAAAGCATAAGACCTCATGAACACCCTGAACATACGCCCAGCACGGGAGGAGGAGACCCCTCTCGTGCTGGATTTCATCAAGCAGCTGGCGGAATACGAAAAGTGCGCCGACGAGGTCGTGACCGACGAGGCAACGCTGCACCATTCGCTCTTCGTGGAGCATAGTGCCGAAGTGGTCTTCGCCGAAGAGGCTGACGGACTCATCGTGGGCTTCGCCCTCTTCTTCCACAACTTCTCCACCTTCGTGGGCCGCAAGGGTCTGTACCTTGAGGACCTCTTCATCGTCCCCGGGAAAAGAGGACGCGGCTACGGACGCCAACTGCTGCAGTATCTGGCGCGCCTGGCCGTGGAACGCCACTGCGGCCGCTTGGAATGGATATGCCTCGACTGGAATGAGAACGCCCTCCGCACCTACCGCGCCATAGGCGCCCAGCCCATGAGCGACTGGACCGTCCAGCGCCTGGACAAAGAGGCCCTGCGCAAATTCGCTGAATCTTAATACATAATCACCGACGAAACACTTTCATCATGGAGGCATCAACAAATTACTGGGTCAATCAAATCTCCCACAAAAGGAAGCCTTGGCTGGTCCGTAATATCTGGTGGTTCACACTCGGTGTTGCGATTGTTTTTTCGATCATGCTCATAACCAACCCCAAAGAGGTGATCCAGCACAATCGGGCTGTGAAACACAGCATAGAAAAAAGGATATACCCTTTGGTCATTGAGACCATGCAGCAAGAAATAAGAAATGAATCAAAGGACAATCCCTCCAACGACAAAGACATGATGAATGCCATCTCCATACTTCTGTCGGAACTTGCGGAAACAGATTTTGTGTCAAGCATCACCATCAATGGATTGGCAGAAGAATTCGCTGTGGACCAAGTCAAGAACTGCTATATATACTCTATAGGTTATAGCGACAGCAGAAAAATGACCATAGGTTTGTTTGGGAAAACATGGATGTATGCCGATTTCATGTCAGACAAAAAAATAACGGATTACATTAGTAAACAATTGAATAGCATATAAAACAATATGGCAAAACATATCGGCGCTCATGTGAGTGCATCGGGGGGCGTGTGCAACGCCATCCTCAACGCCGAGGCCATCGGGGCCGACGCATTTGCTTTGTTCACGCGCAACCAGCGCAGCTGGGTGAGCAAGCCTCTCGCCATCGACGAGATTCATGCTTTCAAGACGCTGCTGGCAGAGCGGGGCTTCAGCCCTGACTACGTGCTGCCGCACGACAGCTATCTCATCAACCTCGGCTCGCCCGATGAGGAGACACTGCAGAAGAGCCGCGCCGCTTTCCTCGACGAGATGCAGCGGGCTCAGCAACTGGGCCTGCGGCTGCTGAATTTCCATCCAGGAAGCCATCTCAACAAAATCGGCGAAGAGGAGTGTCTGGACCAGATAGCGCGCGAAATCAACCTCGCCCTGAGCAAGACCGAGGGTGTGACGGCCGTCATAGAGAACACAGCCGGGCAAGGTACCAACCTCGGATGGCGCTTCGAACACATAGCCCGCATCATTGACGGCGTGGAGGACAAAGCCAGGGTGGGCGTCTGCATCGACACCTGCCACACACTGGCGGCGGGCTACGACCTGACAACAGAGATGGGCTACAGGTTCACAATGGAGGAGTTCGAGCGCATCGTGGGCTTCCGCTACCTGCGCGCCGTACACCTCAACGACAGCAAGAAAGGCACCGGAAGCCATGTGGACCGACACGAGAGCCTCGGCCTCGGCATGATGGGCAAGGACTTCTTCGCCCGCCTGATGCACGACCCCCGCTTCGACAACATGCCCATCATCCTCGAGACCCCCGACCCAAGCCGCTGGGCCGAGGAAATCCGCTGGCTGCGCAGCCTATGAGATATTTCATTGCCGACGCCTTCGCGGAACACCCCTTCGGGGGCAACACGGCGGGAGTGGTGCTGGCGGAGGACGGCACTTTCCCCGACGCGGGGGTGATGCAATCCATCGCCGCCGAGTTGCGCTACAGCGAGACAGCCTTCGTGCGGCAAGAGAGCAATACCACATGGCACCTGCGCTACTTCACACCAACAGGCGAAGTCGAACTCTGCGGACATGCCACCGTGGCCACCTTTGCGCTGCTGCACCAACTCGGCCTTGCCGAAGGGAAATGCCTGTGCAAGACAAAGGCAGGACTGCTGAACGTGGTGGTTGGCGAGCATGTGATGCTACAGACCGCCACTCCAGACATCATCCATACCCTCACCACAGAAGAAACCGCCGATGCCTACCGCGCCCTGAATCTCTCCCCCCTCTCCCCTACCCTCTCCAATCTGCGCCCTCAAGTGGTCTCCACAGGTTTGCCGGACATCATGCTTCCACTGCCGTCTGTAGCGACACTCAATACCCTGCGTCCCGACATGGGAGCCATAGCCGCCCTCACCGCCCACCTTGGAGCAGTGAGTCTGCACCCTTTTGCCCTCGGAAACGACAGCCACACAGCCCATGTGCGCGACTTCGCCCCCAGCTGCGGCATCCCCGAGGAAAGCGCCACAGGAACAGCCAACGCATCGCTAACGCACTACCTACACACGCATAGTCTCTTGACCCTGGGTGCAGAATGTTCATTCCTGCAAGGTGAAGCCATGGGACGCCCTTCAGTGGTGTACACTCACCTGGCTCCTGACGGCAACGTCTGGGTCGGCGGCCCTGCATTCATCGTGGCAGAAGGAGTGCTGCGAATTTAGTTTGTTGTATTAAATCAGTGATGCAACATACAAAACGGACAAGAAAACAACAACAAAAAGCAAAAAAAACAGCGACAATGGATCGCAAGACCTTCGAAAAAACAGAAAGCCTATGCTGGCGTTCAAGCGCCATCGGGAAAGCACCGTTCCCAAGGTAAGTCGAGACACACCCCGTATGGGTCTGTCGCCAATGGGAGAGGGGCCTACTGCTGCGGCAACGGTGTAATTCTACACTACACCGGCAGTCGACTGGGCGACATCGCCGCCGTCAACGACAGCATTTACCACGAAGACAAAAAAAAACAAGATGAACACCATACACCCCGACACCCTGCCGTTCCTGCGCGAACTGGCAACCAACAACAACCGCGAATGGTTCAACGCCCACAAGCCCCACTGGCTTGAAATCAAGGAATCCTTCGAGGCCTTCACACAGGCCCTCATCGAAGAGATGGAGAAGGAGGACGACACCCTCGCGGGCCTCACGGCAAAGAACAGCGTCTACCGCATCTACCGCGACACGCGCTTCTCAGCCGACAAGACGCCCTACAAGACCCACGTGGCCTGCTTCCTCTCGTCGTGGGGGCCGAAAAACAGCGGCGTGCCAGGCTACTATTTCCAGCTCGGCTGCGACGAAGCCTACGGTCTCAAAGGCACCTGCAACCTCGGCGGCGGCATATTCATGCCCACCCCCGAGGGCCTCAACGCCATCCGCCAGGAGATATTCTACTGCCCCGACGAGTTCCTGGCCATCAGGGCAGATCCGGACTACAAAAAATACTTCTGCACCGAGTTTTTCACCATGAAGAAACTCAGCCGTGTACCCAAGGGCTACCCTGCCGACTGGGAGTATGCCGACTTGCTGAAATACAAGGACTACTGCACCTCGCACACCATGCCCGACCGCATGCTGGGCAGCCCGCGCCTCTTCGACGAGGTGCTGCGCGTCTGGCGCGCCAGCCTGCCGCTGAACCGCTTCATACAGCGGGCACTGGAAGAAACCAGGAACCTCTAACCGCACCCATCAAAAACAAAGGAGCCGCATCCCCCGAACACGATGCGGCTCCTTTTCCTTTAGATGCCAGCCACCAGTGCCACTATCAAGGCTATGGGTGCCAGCCACCGCGCCAGTACCAGATAGAAGAATTCGAACCAGCGCGTGGGGAGGGTCCCTCCGTTGGAGAGTTCGTCCCGCACAACGTCTTTCTTCACCACCCAGCCGAAGAAGAGGATGGTGAGCAACGCACAGATGGGCGGCAGGTAGTCTCCCGTAAGCTTGTTGAGCCAGTCGAAGAGCGACATCCCGCCGAGTTTGACGCCCCCCAGCACTCCTCCCTCGTAGGCATAGGCTGCCAACACAGCCACCACGCACGAAAGCACCGTGATGAGAGCCGCCGAAACATTGCGTTTGTGCAGATATTCTGCACCCCAGGCAGTCACGGCCTCAAGCAGCGAGATGGCGGAGGTGAGCGCCGCCACAGCCAGCAGCAGGAAAAAAGCGCCTCCGAAGACGATGCTGCCCACATTGCCCATCGAGTTGAACACCACAGGCAACACATTGAACACCAATCCGGGTCCACCGTCTGGACTCTGCCCGAAAGCGAAGACCGCCGGGAAGATGGCCACACCCGCCAGCAAGGCGATGGCTGTGTCGCAGACGGTGATCCACATTGCGCTCTTGAAGAGATTGTCGCTCTTGGGAATATAGCTGCCATAGACAATCATCACACCCATGCCGACCGACAACGAGAACAACGCCTGGCCGAGGATGGCCAGCACACCCTCCCACGAGAGTTTGGAGAAATCGGGGTGGAAAAGGTAGGCGAGACCTTTCGAAGCTCCCGGCAGCGTCAGCGACCTCACACAGAGCAACAATACCAGCACCAGCAGTACCGGCATCAGCACTTTCGACACCTTCTCGATGCCGTTCTGCACACCGCCCAGAATCACCACGAGCGTCAGCGCCGCAAAAACCACCAGGCAGACGATGGGCGCCACCGGCGAGGCGGCAAAGGCGGCGAAATGGGCGGCAAAGTCGCCATCGGCCACCGAGGCCAGAGTGCCGCTGACGGACTCCCAGAAGTAGTTCAGCGTCCATCCGGAAATGACCAGATAGATACTCAAGATGAGAAAGCATGTGATGATGCCAATCAGGCCCACATAGCGCCACGCCCGGCGCTTGGGCTGCAAAGCCTCGAAAGCCTTCATGGGGGTATGGCCCGTGCGGCGACCGATGACCAGCTCGCTCAGCAGCAGCGTCATGCCGATCAGGAATACGAAAACAAGATAAAGTACGAGTGCCGCGCCGCCACCATACTTGCCACAGATGTAGGGGAAACGCCAGATGTTGCCCAAACCGATGGCCGAGCCTGCGGCGGCCATGATGGCTCCAAAGGAGGAAGAGAAACCGTTTTTACTTTCTGCCATAATGTAGATTTTGATTTATGAATGGAAAAAAAATGCGGAGACGTGCCATAGCGCGTCTCCACATTGATAAACTTCAGTGCCGGACTTATTTTTTGATGTTCGGCTCTTCGAGACCGAAGTGGTTCTTCTTGTCGATAATCTTCAGATAGAGAGCGATGAAGAATGCAATCAGGCCGAAGGAGGCGAAGAGCAGCAGGGGTACCGTGAAACGGTAGGGCACGAAGATGGCACCCTTGTGCGTCTCGATTTCCGAGCGGTACTTGTCGAGTTCCGTCTCGCCCTTGGTGTCCTTGCTCAGGAAACTGAAGAGGCCCACCTTTTCAGTCTGCTTGGCGGGATTGTTCTCGATGTAGCTTGCAATGCCGTCGTGGCGTTCCGCAAGGGCGTTCATCGTGTTGGTGACGGCCTTGAAAGTGGTGTCGACCGCAGGGGTCTTCTGCTCGGCAGACAGCGAAGCATAGGTGTTCTGGATGGAGGCGTAGGTCTTGCCAAGCTCCGCATAGCAGCTGTCGAAAGCCACGGTGTTCTTGTCCATGGCCAGCGACGTCTCGTCATACTGGTCCACAAACATCTTCGTCTCCTTGACAATCTGGTTGTCGGAATTCGACGAGGCAAGCACGTTGCCGATGAGCAGGGGCACGAAACACAGACCGATGTTCTGCACCCAGAAAATCAGCGAATAGGCACTGCCGAGATAGCGGGGATTCATCACCTTGGGCACCGAAGGCCACAAAGCGGCGGGTACCAGGGCGAAGGAGATGCCGAGAATGACGATGGTCACATAGGCAATCAGGCGGCTGCCCGTGGCGGGAACGAGGAAGGCGAAGATGAGGTGGCAGCAGATGAGCAGCAGCGAACCCCATATCAGCATGGTGGCACCCTTGCCCTTGTTGTCGAGGAAAGCACCCAGGAAGGGGGTGATGGCAGCGGCGCCGATGGGGAACCAGCGGAAGATGTTGGAAGCCGTGGTGGCGTCGATGCCGAGGTTGCACTGCAGCATGTTGGCGCCATAGCGCTGGAAGGGGAAGATGGCACTGTAGTAGAGCACACAGAGGAGGGCGATGACCCAGAAGATGCGGCTGGAGAAAATCTTGAGGATGTCGCTGGCCTTGAACTCGTCCTCGGAGTTCACCTCGGCCGAGCCGTCTTTGCCCAGCTGTGCGTCGAACTTTTTGTCCATCACACAGAACACCAAGAAGAAGATCAGACCGATGAGGAGCAGCAGGGTGCAGAAGGCCACAGGGGCCACGATGGTGCCGAAATGCTTCGCGATGACAGGGGAAATGGAGAACACCGAGAAGACGCCTACGCGGGCAATGGCCATCTCGAGCCCCATGGCAAGAGCCATCTCCTTGCCTTCAAACCACTTGGCAATGGCACGGCTCACCGTGATGCCGGCCATCTCGCAGCCGCATCCGAAAATCATGAATCCAAGGGCCGACATCTTCGCGCTGCCGGGCATCGACACCCACCAGCTGTTCAGCCACTCGCAGAATCCCGTGGTCTGGAACCAGTCGTTGACACCGACAAACTTGATTACGGCGCCCGCCAGCATCAGCGATGCCGACAGCGTACCCGTGAAGCGGATGCCCATCTTGTCCAGGATGATACCTGCCAAAATCAGGAAACCGCAGACATTCAGGATATACTCGCCGGCTGCATAGGTGCCGAAGACACTCGGACTCCAGCCGCGCTCGGCTTCCAGCAGACTCTCAATGGGCGACATCACATCGACAAACATATAGCCGAAGAACATCATCAAGGCTATCAGGATCAGCGCCGCCCAGCGCGCCACCGGATTGTCGTTCATTAATTGGTAAACTTTTTTTGCCATAATTTATTGATTTTTATTTATTTTTCATTCGTCTACACCCTACACTCTCCCCCCGTATTCTCCACATTCCCACACCACAAATCCCAATATCTTTTCCCTTTAACTCACAGCCCAAAACATTGGGCCACCAACCCTTTATCCATTTGTTTACAACACCTTTGCACACATGCATCAGGCATAAAAACTTTGCAAAGATACAAAAAAAATACAATACCTCCGCCACAAATCAAAAAAAAGTTAAATCTTTAACATTTCCCCTCCCCTGCCGACGCGCCACGGAGAACTGACGTTCGGCCTGTCATCCACCTGCCAACTGCCTACCAAGTCCTACCGTGGTAGGAGTTGGGTAGGAGTTGGGTAGGAGTTGGTAAGGCGATGGTATTGATTCAGTGGCTGTTAGGTGGGGAGTGTACAGCGAGGACTGTTTATATGTCAAGATGTTGGTTTTCAGATATTTGGTTAAAATTGGTTTTGTGGTGGTTTCCGGGCGGAAAAGGGCAAAAGAAAAGCCCGGAGGGGCGGCACGTGGACGGTTTCCGTGCCACCCATCCGGGCGGATGTCGAGGTGTCGGTCTGCGGCTTTCGGGGCGTTGCTCCGGGCAAGGCCCTTAGGCGGCAGCCGGTGCTCTGTTTTTTTTGTTTTTATTCAGTCGTTATTTTCAGTCTTTATTTCCATTCGTTGCGGCCGACGCGGCCGGCACAGTCCCGGACGGTGGCGACATGGCTGCAGCCGCACCGTTCGTCCTGCCCTGCCGCAGGGTGGTCTCCTTTGTCATGGATTTTTTTTCAAACGATGCTGTTCTTGATGGTTTCGACGATGTAGCGCACATCGTCATCGGTGACGTACGGGCCGGCGGGAAGACACATGCCGACTTTGAAGATGGATTCCGACACGCCGTTGACGTAGGCCGGGGCGTCCTTGTAGACAGGCTGCTTGTGCA
>JAFVAM010000098.1 GCA_017480525.1 Bacteroidales bacterium
CCCTTGCTGTCGAGGGGAATGGAGTCGATGAAGAGCGGCCCTTCGGGACCGATTTCCTCCAGCCACAGGTTCTTTCCGGCACCGCCGTCGAGAGTGCCCTCCAAAGTGAATCCGTCGTGAGAGCAGGCCGTGAGCGCCAATGCAGCCATCGCTGTCGCCAGTGTCGTTTTCAGATTGATTTTCATTGTTTTTTGGAAATATTCAATTTGTTAAACCGTCAATGTCAGCTCTCCTGCATCGCCCTTCCATGAGGTCTGCCAGTGTCAGCGCCGCCATGGCCTCCACAATCACCGTAGCGCGTGTCACCTGGCAGCGGTCGTGGCGGCCACCGACGAGCGTCGGCCGCAGTGTGCCCCCCTCTGTCAGGCATTCCACCTCGGTGGGCAGTGTCGCCACAGGGTGGAAAGCCACGCGGAACTCCACGGGCATGCCGTTGCTGATGCCGCCCTGCACCCCGCCGCAGTGGTTAGTGCGTGTGGTGCCGTCGGCGTTCCATCGGTCTATATATTCGCTTCCGATCATCCGTGCCGCCGCAAATCCGGCGCCCATCTCGAAGCCGATAGCCGAGGGAATGCTCATCATGGCCTGAGCCAGGCGGGCGCCCAGCTTGTCGAACACCGGCTCGCCCACGCCGGCCCGCAGCCCCGTGATGCGACAGCGCACCGTTCCGCCACGTGTGTCGTTGGCAGCCTCGGGACCGAGAGTTTCCACCTCGGCGGCGATGGCCACCGGCGCAACCACCTGCTTGGCGATGGCTCCTGCCACCACTCGCGCCACCGTCTCGCGGGCCGACGCGCGGCCGCCGCCGCGATGGTCGCGGATGCCGTATTTGGCCTGGTAGGTGTAGTCGGCGTGTCCCGGCCGGTAGGCATCGGCCAGCAAGTCGTAGTCCTCCGGGCGGTAGTCCCTGTTCTTGATGCCGAAGGCTATGGGGGTGCCAAGGGTTACGCCGTCGAGGATGCCGGCGTGGAATTCCACGCTGTCCTCCTCGCGGCGCGCTGTGGTGCCGTCGACGGTGCCAGTGCGCCGACGCGCCAGATCCCGGCCGAGGGCCTCCATGTCCACCCGAAGCCCCGCAGGGCAGCCGTCCAAAATGCCACCTACGGCGAGCCCGTGGGACTCGCCGTAGGTCGTCAGGCGGAAGTGTGTGCCAAAAGTGTTGCCCACGCGTCCGCTATTTTTTTCCCTGTGGGTTGATTTCCAGAAGCTCCACCTCGAAGATGAGCGTCGAACCCGGAGGAATGCTTCCCATGTCGTTCATGCCGTAGCCCAGGTTGTAGGGGATGTAGAGAATGTACTTCGACCCCTCGTCCATCAGCTGCAGGCCTTCGGTCCATCCGGCGATGACCTCGTTGAGGCGGAATTCGGCGGGGGTGCCGCGGTCTTTGCTGCTGTCGAACACGGTGCCGTCGATAAGCTTGCCGACGTAGTGCACCTTCACAAGGTCGGTGGCCGCGGGCTTTTTGCCGTTGCCTTTGTTCACCATGCGGTATTTCAGGCCGCTCTTTGTGCTGTAGACCGACTTGTTGTTGCCTATTTCCTTCATGAACTTCTCGCCACGCTCAATGTTTTCCTGGGCGAGCTGTTCGTTCTGCTTGCGCGCGGAAGCCTGACGCTCCTCGAACTCGCGCTGGAAGCGCTGCAGCAGCGGCATGGCCGTCTCGTCGCCGAAGAGCGGGTGACCCTCGGCGCAGTCTCTCATGGCGAGACCAACCATCTTGCCGTTGATACCCAGCTTCTGCGTCTGCCACTGGCGGTACACGTCGCGCCCGATGGCGTAGGAGGCCGAATCGTTGAAAGTCGCCGGCTGGGCGTTCATGTGGTCGTAGGCGCTGGCCTTCCACTCATTGGTCTTGGCCTCGGCCTGTGCTTTCTCGTAGGCATCGGCTTTGGCCTTCAGGTCGTTGTATTGGGCCTCCGTCATCGTGACCTTGCCCTTCTTCACCTTGATTTCCTGCGCTTGGCAGAGGGTGCTTTGAAGTCCGAAAATAGTGATGGCTGCCGCCACCCAAACTACCTTTTTCATAGTGTCTCTTATATGTTTCTTTTCAGGGGTTTATGCGCCAAACTTTGAGTTTCGGGCAAAGGCTGCGCGAGCGGCACTCAAAACTCAAAGCCTGGCACTTGGAAATCGTGCGGTAGATTATTTGTATTCTTTCACCTGTACGCCGTCGAGCACCTCTTTGCCGCAGATGGCGAGGGCAAGCATCTCGTTCTCGCCCTTGTAGATTTTCACGGGGGCGATCCATTCGACGCGCTCGGTGATCTGGGCCATCCAGGGCTTGCTGTAGGCAATGCCGCCGGTGAGCAGGATGGCGTCGACCTTGCCGTTGACCACAGCGGCCAGACGGCTGATCTCCATGGCCACCTGGTAGCAGAAAGCATCGACCAGCAGCTTGCACTTCTCGTCGCCTGCCAGGGCGCGTTTCTCCACCTCGTAGGCGTCGTTGGTGCCGAGGTAGGCCACGAAGCCGCCTTCGGCGGTGACCATCTTCTTCAGCTGCGCCTCGGTGTATTTGCCGCTCGTGGCCACCTCGATGAGCTTGGAGGCGTTGATGCTGCCGCAGCGCGTGGGGGAGAAGGCGCCGAGGCCGCAGAGGGCGCGGTTCACTTCGACGCAGTGGCCGTGCTGGTGCACACCCACGCTGACGCCGCCGCCCATGTGGGCGATGATGAGGTTCAGGTCCTCATAGTGCTTGCCGAGCTCGCGGGCATAGAGCTTGGCGGTCATCTTCTGGTTCAGGCAGTGCCAGATGACGCCCTCGTGGCTCGGATCGAGGTCGAAGACGGGGTGGCCGCTGATCTTGGCGTATTCCGGACGCTCGTCGACGATGCCGGGGTCGGCGATGTAGGCGCACTCCAGCCCGATCTCCTTGGCGATGGCGTCGCTGATGAGAGCCCCGAGATTGCAGGCGTGCTTGCCCTGGATGCCGGCGTGGCACTCCTCTTTCATCAGGTCGTTCACACGGTAGCATCCGCTCTCGCAGGGACGCGTCAGGCCGCCGCGGCCCATGACCACGGCTATCTCGTCGGTGCTCACGCCGTGGCGCTTCACCATGTCGAGGATGGCTCCTTTGCGGTAGTCGAACTGGTCTGCTACTTCCTTGAATTTCTGTATCTCCTCAATCGGGTGGGAGAGGTTCTCTGTGAAAACTTCGTTCTCGCCTTCGTAGATGGCGGCTTTCGTCGATGTGGCACCGGGATTGATTACCAGCGTGTACTTTTTGTTGCTCATATCTGTATTTGTATTTTGTTTTTTTCTTTCTTTCGCTCTGCCGAAGCGGCTGCTCTCTACGGCAGTCCTCAATAAATCAGGTGCAAAGATAAGAAAAAAAAATCATTCTGTGCAAATTATTTTTTAACACTTTCCCCCCGAACACCCGTTTTCCGCCCAGGGTCAAACATAATATGCTGAAAAATAGCGAAAACGGGTTTCCTCTCCCGCTGAAAAAATCTTTTCTCCCCTTCCTGTCTAAATGTTAAAAAAAACCTCCATAAACGATAAATATATATCGATACATATATCGAATATGTCAAATGTACGTAACCTGCTGACACAGTAGGGGGAAACCACCTACCAACGCCCTATCAACTCCTTACCAACTCCTACCCAACTCCTACCACAGTAGGACATGATTGGGAGATGGAAGGGGGTTGAAATGTTAAAAACAGGGACTTGGAGGGGGAGGAGGGGTCAGAGGCCGTAGACGAGGATGCCGGCGAGGGCGGAGAGGAGGATGAGGGTGATGGGGGAGGAGAGGAACGCGAGGTTGAGCCTGCCGGCGCGGAGGCGGCGGCGTGGGACGAGGGAGAGGGCGAGGACGACGGCGAAGACGAGGAAGGAGAAGAGTTGTGTGTGTGCGGGGAGTGGAGAGTTGGGGGATGGGGGAGCGAAAGCGGCGGGCATGAGGGAGACGGCGGCGGCGGCAATGAGTCCGACGACGGTGAGGCGGAGGACGGGGAAGAGGGTGGCGAGGAGGGGATGGCCCTGGTGGGCGATGAGCCATCGTCCGACGAGGAGGATGAGGAGGAGCGGGACAGCGAGGACGGCAAGGGAGGCGGCGACGGCGGCGAGGACGGCAAGGGGCTGGCTGTGGCCGGCGTTGAGGACGGCGGTGTAGCCGGTGAAGGTGGCGGCGTTGATGCCCACGGGGCCGGGGGTGAGTTGCGAGATGGCAAGGATGTCGGCGAAGTCCGTGGGACTGACCCACTGGTGGCGGACGACGACCTGGTCCTGTATGAGGGCTATCATGGAGTAGCCGCCGCCGAAGGTGAAGGCTCCGATGAGGAGGAATGTGAGGATGAGCTGCAGGAATAGCATTTTTCTTTCAGACTTTTCTGTTTCTCGATTTGTTTTTCAAATCTGCCGGTGCTTTCAGTTTTCGGCTTTCATTTTCCAATTTTGTATTTGACAAGCCCTCCGAGGAGAGCGGCGAGGAGGACGACGACGGGGCTGACGCCGAGGCAGGCGACGAGGAGGCAGGCGAGGAGGGGGAGCCAGCAGTTGCGCAGCGAGATGCGGGCTTTGCGGGCGAGGTTGAAGACGGGTGCCGCGATGAGGGCGACGACGGCCGGGCGGAGGGCGAGGAAGGCGTGGCGGACGGCGGGGAGGTCGCGGAAATGGCGGAAGGCTATGGCGATGATGAGGATGAGGAGGATGGGCATGAGGATGTTGGCACCGACGGCGACGAGGGCGCCGCGGGTGCCGCGGAGGCGCTGTCCGACGAGGGAGGCTATGTTGGCGGCAAGGATGCCGGGCATGGTCTGGGCAACGGCGAGGGCGTCGAGGAAGTCCTCGTCGGTCATCCATCCGTGGCGTTCAACGACTTCGCGCTGGATGAGGGGTATCATGGCGTATCCGCCACCGATGGTGAAGGCGCCGATTTTGAAAAAAGTTGCAAAGAGTTCACAATATTTTGCCATGTTTTGAGTTTTTATGCTTTGAGTTTTAAGTTTTGGGTTCTGTTTTCTTTTCTTTTTCTGATTTCCACTTCACTCACTGCGCAAAGTTCAAAACTTAAGGTTCAACAGGATAGATAACATTGAAACAGAGATTTTATTGTATATGAACGGTTTGTTTTTTGGTTTGTTCATGGCATTCGTGATGGTGATGCTGATGCTGGACCTTTTTGTGTTCCACAAGAGAGACAAGGTGGTGACGGTGAAGGAGGCGACGCTGCAGACGGCGATGTGGGTCGGGCTTGCGATAGGGTTCGCGGTGCTGGTGTATTTCTTCGGCGACTGGATGATGCCGCCGACGGGCAGCGAGGGCGGCGACCTGCAGGCCTACCGCAGCGAGATGGTGCAGGAGTTTCTGGCGGGCTATTTCCTGGAGGAGAGCCTTTCGATAGACAATATTTTTGTGATGATAATGATTTTCACCTCGTTTGGCATCAAGAAGGAGTACTACCACAGGGTGCTTTTCTGGGGTATCTTCGGAGCCATCGTGCTGAGGTTTGTCTTCATTTTTGCCCTTGGGGCGCTGGTGACGAAGTTTGCCTGGCTGTTGGCGGTGTTCGGCTTAGTGCTGATATACAGTGGCGTGAAGATGTTTTTGGACAAAGGAGAGGAGGAGGTGGACACAGCGAACCATCCGATGGTGCGTTTCGCGTCGAGATGGTTCCCGGTGACGAAGGAGAGTTTCGGCCACGATTTCTTCCACCGCGTGGACGGAAGATGGATGATGACGCCGCTGTTTCTGGTGCTGCTGGTGATTGAGTTTTCGGACATTATTTTCGCCGTGGACTCCATCCCGGCGGTCTTTTCGGTGACCACAAAGCCTGTGGTTGTCTATACGTCCAATATCTTTGCCATCATGGGTTTGCGCTCGCTGTTTTTCCTGCTGAGCGATGTGGCAGACCGCTTCTGGCTGCTGCACTACGGACTTGGCGGGCTGCTGGTGTTTATCGGGGTGAAGATGATTGGGGGCGAGATTTTCGGATGGGAGATTTCGACGATGACGTCGCTGGCGGTGATTGTGGGCATTCTGGTGGTCAGCGTGGGGCTTTCGGTGGCCATCAAACGGAAATGAAAAAAAAGGCTGACGCCGTGATTGCGTCAGCTTTTTTTCTTACGTGTCACTTTTTTATTCATTCTTTATTTTTCATGACAAGTTTGAGGGTCTGGCAGATGCGGGCGTTAGTCTCGGCTATTTCGCCGCTGCCGTCGACGGTGACGAGCATGCCGCTGACGCGGTAGTAGTCGAGGACGGGTTGTGTCTGTTGGTCGTAGAGGTCAATGCGGTGGCGGATGACGTCCTCGGTGTCGTCGGCACGGCCGCTGATGGCGGCGCGTTCGTGGATGCGGCGGACAAGTTCGTCGCGAGGCACGTCGATGGCGACAACGCAGTCTATTTTGCGCTGCAGGCGGGAGAACATGAACTCGAGGGTCTGGGCTTGGGAGACGGTGCGGGGGAAGCCGTCGATGATGCATCCTTCGGGGCGGTGGGGTTCGCCTTTCAGTTCGCGGTCCCAGGGGTCGACGGCGTCGTCGGGGTTGGGGAGTGTGGAGCGCTGGCGCAGGGCGCGGTCGAGGAGGGGGACGACGATGTCGTCGCCCACGAGGTCGCCGCAGTTCATGATGGCTTGGGCGCGGAGGCCGAGGGGAGTGGCGAGACGTACTTCCTGGCGGAGAAGGTCGCCGGTGGAGATGTGGAGGAAGTCGAACTTCTCGGCCAGGAGCTGTGCCTGGGTGCCTTTGCCGGCGCCGGGGGCACCGAAGATGACGATGTTGATCATATTTATTGTGTGTTAATGCGTTGTTGTGTTTGTTTTTTTAATTATAGCATTGGCGGGTCAGGCGGTGTACCACTGTTTGAATTCGGGGACGCGGGCTTTGGAGATGATGATACGTTCGGGGGTGGGGACGGAGAGGGTGAGGGCGAGTTTGGAGATGGGCCAGATGGATATTTCCTGAATGGCGGGATGGGAGACGATGTACTGGCGGTTGGCGCGGAAGAAGCGTGTGGGGTCGAGTTGTTCCATGATGATGTCCAACGGGCGGTCGACAATCTGCTGGTGGCCGTCGAAGAAGATGGCCCGGGTGATTTTGTCCTCGAGGTAGAGGCAGGCTATCTTGCTGACGTCGATGGGGATGAGCTTGTCGCGCATGGGGATGAGGAAGTGGCTTTTGTAGTGAGTGCTCATCTGTCGTACGACGTCGGCGGTGTGCGTGTTGTGGCTGTCATGGCCGATGTAGCGCAGGGCGGTGGTGAATTTCTCGATAGTGTGGTGCAGGGCCTCGCGCGAGATGGGTTTGAGCAGGTAGTCCAGGCTGTTGACTTTGAAGGCGTCGAGGGCGTATTGGTCGTAGGCCGTGGTGAAGACAATGGGGCAGGGGATGTCGACGGTGTCGAAGATGCGGAAGGAGAGGCCGTCGGCGAGGTGTATGTCCATGAAGACAAGGTCGGGGTGGCTGTTCTGCTGGAGGTATTCCACGCTTTCCTCGATGCTCTGGAGGATGGCCACCACGCGGGCGTCAGGAATTTCCTCGGACAGGAGGCGTTGGAGGTGGTGGGCGGCGATTTCTTCGTCCTCGATGATGACGATGGTTTCTATTTTTTTCATAGCGTTTTTTGTGTGGGGTGTTTCTTTTTTGTTTTTTATTTGTTTTTGATGAGGGGTATGGCCACGGAGAAGGTGTCGTCGGAGGTGCTGATGTCGATTTCGCGGTGGTAGAGGAGGCGGTAGCGCAGAGCGAGGTTGTCGAGGCCTATGCCGGAGGATTCTTCGCTATCGGTGCGTGGTTGCATGGGGTTCGTCACACGGATGTACTTGTCGGGGGTTGTCTCGATGGTGATGGTCAGCGGGTGGCGCTGCGAGATGATGTTGTGCTTCACGGCGTTCTCCACCAGCAGTTGCAGGCTTGTGGGAGCCATGCGCATGGAGAGCAGCGCGGGGTCGATGTGCTCGTCGACATGGAGGTGTGCGCTGCCATAGCGGATCTGCATAAGGTAGGTGTACGAATGGACGAATTCCAACTCGTCAGCAAGGGTCACTTCCGTCTGCTGCTGCATGGCGTAGCGATAGATGGCCGCCAACTGGCAGAGGTACCGGTGTGCGCCGGCGTCGTCGGTGCCGATGAGACCGTCGAGGGTGTTGAGCGAGTTGAAAAGGAAGTGGGGCTTCACCTGCTGTTGGAGGGTCTGGTAGCGCGTCTGGATGTTCTCGGACATCAGGCGCTCGTTTTCGAGCAGTATGCGCTGGTGCTGTGTGACGTTGCTCAGCAGCAGCGAGATGAGGAAGGCGATGAGGCCGGCAGCGAGGTTGGCGATGAGTGTGAGGGTGAAGTTGTTTGAGGTGTTGCCGGGGCCATGGATGAGAATTTCGAGATTGTAACTCAGAATGGAAAAGAGTGTGGCGATTGTCAGGGAGCCGAGGAAACAGAGGATGACCTTCCGGCTCTCGATGATGCAGATGCGCAGCACCCAGAAATTGAAGAAGTATAGCGAGAGGAGTAGGGTCGTGTTGGAAAAGACGATGAAGGCGGTGTTGAAGTGGCTGTCCACCCTATGGGTTTGCGGCGATATGGCGCCCACCACCATCACCGCCGAGAGCAGCACCGAGGAGAGTATTCCAGGCCAGATAGCGCGCGCGGTGCGGTAGGGAGCCATGTTGTTGATTTGGCTGGCCCATTCTTTTCCCGTCTGGCGGTCGGTGACCATGTGGGGGTGTCTGTCCGTCGTTGGCATGGGGCTGTCTCCTTTTGCGTTACTGGAGGTTGAAAATCTTGAACTTCTTGATGAGTATCAGCGAGATGGTGGCGGTGGCGAAGTAGACGCCTGCTTGAATCCACAGCGTCAGGTACTCGCGGCTCACCTCCGAGAGTTCGGCTCCCATGGAACTCAGCTTCACAAAACCCTGCACCCCGGGAGTGGAGGGGAATATGTAGCTGAACCACAGCCAGAACTTGGGCATACTGTCCTGTGGCCACACCATGCCCGTGAGGAAAAAGAGTGCCAGACTGAAGAAGACGAAGCATAGCATCGGAGTGATTTTCTGTCGGACGAAGAGGTTGCCCACCGTCATGCCGAAGAAGATGACCGCCAGCAGGAAAGGGAGGATGAAAATCAGGATGTTGTAGAGGTTGCCAAGTTGGGGCAGGTGGAACCAGCGGGGAATGAGCCAGAGGTCGAGGATGCAGAGGGGTACATAGATGAGTATGTAGCAGAGTGCACGGCCGAGGGTGACGCGGTGGATGGAGCGCACACGCAGACGTGCCGGGATGATTTGCAGCGAGCGTCTGTTCTCGCGGGCGTCGCCGCAGAGGAGGCAGATGCCGAGGAAAAGCGTCTGGTGCAGAACGAGGACCATGAGTGCCGGCAGGAAGAAACTTCCGTATCCCCCCGAAGGGTTGAAGAGGGTGCGTTCCTCGCTGGCGATGGGCATCATCTGGCTCTGTGCATCCTCGCCCGTGACGCCTGCGTCGCCGTAGCGTTCCAGCTCGATGGTATGCATCTCATCGATGAGCACAGCGTTGGAACCCAGGAGGGCGGCTTTGTAGTAATAGAACGAACTCATGTCGCTGAAAACTCCGATGTGGGCTGTGCGCCGTTCGGCGATGCGCTGCGAGAAGTCCTTGGGGAAGAGGAAGATGGCGCGTATATCGCCCGTCTGCATGAGACGTTCGGCTTCGGCCATGGTGCAGCAACGGTAGGCCACTGTCAGTTCCGGAGTGGCCTCCATCTTGTGGATGAAGCGTTTGCTTTCGCGGCATCGGGCTTCGTCGACCACAGCCACGGGCAGATGTTCGACGTTCTCGTACTCGTACATCATGCAGAAGACCAAGGGGTAGAGCAGTGGGGCGATGAAGAAAATGAGCAGCACGGTGCTGTCGCGGAATACGCGGCGCACCTCGGTACTCAGCACCTCCCAGATGTCGTAGAGTATCAGCCTTATTTTGTTCATACGGCCACCTCCTTTCCTCTTTTTTCGCTTCTGCGGCGGTTGTCAACCTTGAGCTGCCATTGCAGCATGGCGCCGCCAGCCACTGTGAGGATGCTGAAAGCCAACAGGGCACAGAACTGGGGCCAGCTTTCGTGCAGACCGCCACCATAGATGGCTATATGGCTATAATTCAAGAAGTAATGTCTTATTGGATAGAGCCACGAGAAGCTTTGGAAAAATCCGGGCATGCTGTCGATGGGGAAGGAAAATCCACTCAGGGAGAAGCTCATGGCGCTATAGAGAGCGCAGACACTCATGGTCAGGGGTGCATCTGTCAGGCAGCTGGCGATGAAGGCTCCCACGCACTGCGCCGCCCATACGAGGAGGATAGTGCTCAGCACCATCAGTCCCCAGTTCCCCTCCATGGGGAAGCGCATGAGGCCGAACATGACCAGGTTGGCCGTCAGTGCCAGCAGCGAGTACCACAGCGTATAGGGCAGCATCTTGCCCAGCAGGGCGTAGAGACCGTTGCCGCCGGCTTTCTTCATCCAACTACGCAGGCCGCGCTTGCGCTCGCGGGCGATGGTATAACCTGTGTGCATAAGTGCCACGAAGGCTATCACCGCTGGAATCAGCGTCGTCATCAAGTAGATTCCGTAGTTGATCCAGGGATTGCGGATGTTGTGTGTTTCAAAGGCCACAGGCTGGATGAGACCCATGATTTCCTCTTCGCTAAAGCCTTTCTTGCGCAGCACCTCGCGCTGCACGGCTCCCGTGGCCAGCATCCCCATGGTGGCCAGCTGTTTGTAGCACAGCGTACCTGCCAGCAGATAGGCCGAGTTGTTGTAGAGCACAAAGCGGGGCGACTTGAACTGCAGCACCTCGTTGTAGGTTCCTTTGGGGATTTCGTAGAATGCAAAGATTTTCCCGCGCTGCATGTCGCGTCGCGCTTCCAGGTGGTTCTGGTATACGCGTTCCACCCTTACGCCGGGCGTGGCGTCCAACTCGTGGCAGATTCTTCGCGAGAGGTAGCTGCCGTCGAGGTCAACCACACCCACCGGTAGCCGGAGCGGTTGCCCCTCGCTGGTCATCGTGGCGAAGAGTACGAACACCAGCAGCACTCCCGCTGTCAGGAGCAGCAGGTAGCGCGGCGAGGCTATCAACAGCCCTACCTCCCTGCGGAACACCCTGAATATAGGATACCTTTTCAACTTGGTTCGCTTTTTGCTATTTCAACATTCTATTTGACTGCGTCAATCTTCGATTTTTTCCAATATGGCAGTCATGCCGGGACGGAGGCCTTCTATATGGTTGGCGGGTACCACTTTCACGTCGAAACTCTTGACATCGTACTGCCCGTTGGTCTTTGTGGCGCGCCAGGTGGCGTAGCTCGCCATGGCTTGGATACGGCTCACGGTACCGTCATAGGGTTCCTCGCCCAGCGCAGGGATGCGCAGCTTGACGTTTTCCCCTGTCTCCAACCCTTTCAGCAGGTCCTCTCTGACGGCAAAGAAAAACCAGCAGTCGTCCATGTTCAGGATTGACATCACGGGGCTTCCCGTGCCAATGAGGTCGCCCAGTTTCACGTACACCTCCACCACCTCGCCGTCGCTCGGTGCGATGAGGTAGCTGTCGTCGAGGTAGCTCTGCACCTCGGCCACGGCGCCGCCCGCCTGGTTTACCAGGGCTGCCGCAGCCTGGATGTCCTCGGCCTGCGCTCCCTCTTTCGCCATCAAGTATTGCTGCTCGGCGGCAGCACAGTCGGCTTGCGCCACCTTGTACTGTGCCTCGACTTCGTCGAACTTTTGCGCACTCACCACCCCTTTCTCATACAGCCCTTTCACCCTCTCGTAGCTCTTGCGGTACACCTCCACGGCGGCCTTGGCCTTCTGCCACACTTGGTAGGCCATCTCTTTCTGCTGGTTCCTCGCGCCTCCTCGTGCCTTCCGGCTCTGTGCACTCGCAGCGTTCTTCACGGCCTCGGCCTGCAGCATCTTGGCCTCCACCTGCGGACTGCTGATGTGCGCCAGCGTGTCCCCGGCCTTCACCTTCATCCCTTCTTTCACATATATGCTGTCCACTCTTCCGGGGACCTTGTTGCTCACCCTGTACTCGCTCGCATCGGCTTCCCCGGTCACAATCTCCTTCGGTGGATGGATGGCAAACAGACCTACCAGCGCCACCAGTGCCACAGCACCAATCACAGCCGCCAATCCGGCAAACAATGTCTTGTTGTTTTCTTTCATTATTTTTTTGTCCTTTCTTGTTTGTTGCTTAACTGCAAATTAGTCACTGAACAGCCATTTCGCTGCTCCCCACTCACTCTCCCAACGCCTGTCGCAGCGTCACGCGGCTCATCTCAATTTCGATGCGGGCATCCAGAACCTCGCCTTTTGCCTTCAGCCACGCCGTCTGCGCGGCCATGAGGTCGCTGCTGTTCGCCATGCCCGCTTTGAAGCTTTCGTCTGCCAGTTTCAGGTTTTCTTCTGCGCTCTCCAAGTCGCTCTGCGCTTCGGCCAGCTTGCGTTCCGCCAGTTCCAGCTCATAGCTCACCTTTTTCACCTGCAGTTCCACCATTTCCTGCGCTTCCTCCATCTGCCACTGCACTTCGCGTCGTTTGGCGTTGGCGGCTTTCAGGGAGTAGATGGCTGCGGGATGCAGGATGGGTACATTCACCACAACGCCAGCAAAAAACATGCCATCCCAGTTGTTCTGGAAGCCGTCGGTCACCATGGGATTAGAGAAGAGGTAGCCTCCTGTCAGCGCCACATTGGGCAGCAGCAGGCTTCGCGCTGCCACCACCCCCTGCATGGCCACGCTGTCGCCCACGCGCAGCATGCGCATCTCTTTGCGCCGGGCCCACACCGAATCCATTGCCACTTCGTCGGCATAGGGCGACAGCCTGTGCGCATCGGAGGCTGCCAGCGGTGTGTCCGAAGGGAGAACACCAATCTTGGAGTCCACGGAGAACTCCGTGTTCAGTGGCTGTCCGCAGCGTTGCGCCAGCAGCATCTTCGCCAACGCCAGCCCGTTGCGGGCTTTCGTCAGGTTCATCTGTGCCTCGTTGCGCTTCACTTTCACTTTCGTCAGGTCGCCTTTCGTAGCCACTTCGGCCTCCACCATCTCTTCCACATCCTTCGTCAGCTTCTCCAATAGGTCGGCATACTGCTGTGCAAGCTCTGCCTTTTGCGTCACGCTCACCACTTGCCAGTAGGCCTCCTCCACGCTCACCATCAGGTCTTCTTTCATCTTGTCGTATTCCAGGCCGCGCATCTCGCCCAGCAGGTGTGCTGTGCGGTGCAGCGCCAGAAGTTTTCCGCCCATAAAGAGCGGCTGCGACACCGTCACGGCGCCACCACCCATATTGCGTGTGTCGGTTTCGAACAGGGCAGCCAGTCGCTCGGCTATCAGGTTGCCGCCGATGGGCAGTGTTTCTAAGCGTTCATGTTCCTCGTTGCTCATCAGCTGCACACTCTTCTCCATCCACAGATAGCCTCCATTGGCACTTACTCTTGGCAGCATCTGCCAAAGGGCTGCCTTCTCGCTCGCTGCCGCCTCCACTTGTTTTTCTTCGGCTACCTTCAAGCCTTTGTTGGCCTCCAAGGCCATCTGCTTGCAACCTTCAAGGGTCCACAACGTTTGGCTTCTCCCAACATTCAATATTCCGCTGCTCATCAGCAGCAGACAGACAATCAGTCTTTTATTGTTCATATAGTTTTTTTCTTGTCTTTATAAAAGTAACCGCAAAGATATGAAAAAAAAGTGACACATGCAACATCCATACCTCTGAAAAGTAAAAAATGCCATTCGAAATGTTAAAAGCAATATTTGAAATTGATATCAAAGTGTTACTTTTACTATCCATATTTTCATTTATTTTGCTTTCGAGTTTCCTTGTTCGTCACTTTTTCACCTCAATTCTATGATTTACTTCATATCTATTTGATATGTCTATGGATGACAATCAGAATGGGTGCTTGCGGATTTTTTGGAGAGGGTAGAAATATGGGTGTTGAAAATAAAATTTGGCGGTGTGGTTTTATTTTTGTATTTTTGCATTCCGAAAACGCATAGATTAATAATGTTTTAAACAATATAGAATTATGAAGAGCATAGCAATACTCACGGGCGGTGGCCCCGCCCCTGGAATGAATACCGTGGTGGCTTCCGTGGCCAAGACCTTTCTTCGTGACGGTTACCGTGTCATCGGCCTGCATGGCGGCTACAGTGCGTTGTTCTGCGAGAATCCCAGAATGCAGGACTTGGACTTCCTCACTGCCGATGAAATCTTCAACAAAGGCGGCAGCATCCTTAAGATGAGCCGTTTCAAACCCACAGCGGAAGATTTTGATCAGCGTTTCAACCTCAAGCTCTTCACGGAGAACGAAATCAAACTCCTTGTCACCGTGGGAGGCGACGACACTGCCTCCACAGCCAACCGCATTGCTAAGTTCCTCGCCGACAAACACTATCCCATCGCCAATATCCATGTACCCAAGACCATCGACAACGACCTCCCGCTGCCCAATAGCAGCCCTACCTTTGGCTACAACAGTGCCAAGGCTCAAGGATGTGTGCTGGCCACTGCCGTCATGGAGGATGCCCGCACCAGCGAGAACTGGTTCGTGGTCAGCGCCATGGGACGCTCTGCAGGCCACCTTGCCCTCGGCATTGCCGGTGCTTGCCACTATCCCATGGTCATCATTCCCGAATTTTTCAACAAGACGGAAATTACCGTTGACAAGATCATCAACATGGTGATTTCTTGCATTGTCAAGCGTAAAATCATGGGCATCAACTACGGTGCCGCCATGATCAGCGAGGGGGTCTTCCATTCGTTGAGCGACGAGGAAATTCGCAACAGTGGCATCCACTTCTCCTATGACGAGCATGGCCACCCCGAGTTAGGGAAGGTCAGCAAAGCCCACATATTCAACGACCTGTTGGAACGCAAAGTCAAGGAGATTGGCCTCAAGGTGAAAACACGCCCTGTGGAAATCGGCTATGAGATCCGTTGCCACACGCCTATCGCTTTCGATCTCACCTATTGCTCGCTGATGGGCATGGGTGTACACAAACTCTTCAACGAGGGTTGCACGGGTTGCATGGTATATGTCGACCATCAGGGTAATGCCAGCCCCCTCTACCTAAAGGATTTGCAAGACCCCGCAACCGGGAAGATACCCCCACGTCTGGTCAATGTTGAAATCAACAAGGTGATGTCTTATGTCAACGACATTATGGACTATATCACCTCCGCTGACTACGAGGCCGCCCACAAATATGTGGCCAACCCTGAAGACTACGACTTCAAACGTATCCTCAACTGGGAATAGACAGTGATAACAAAGTCAACATATAGGCGCTGCATGTGTCCGAAAGGGAAAGTGCATATGGCACTTTCCCTGTTGTCGGTGCTTTTGTTTTTGTCGGCCAATCCAACGGCATCGGCCCAGAGCAAAAAGCAGCTGGAAAAGGACAAGGCCAAGGTGGAACAGGAAATCAAGAACCTGAACTCGCAGTTGGCCAAGGCGAAGAAAAACAGCAAGGCCGGACAGCAGCAGCTGCGCCTTGTGGAGCAGCGCATTGCGGAGCGCACAAAACTCATCAACAATATCGGTGGACAGCTCAACCTGCTGGGCGAGCGTATGTCGCAGACCGAGGACAGCATCGCCCTGGTTCGCGGCCAGGTGGACAGCCTGAAGATGGAATACGGGAAAGTTGTTCGCGCCCTTTATGCTGAGCGAGGCAACCTCGACCGCCTCGCCCTCCTGCTGGACACCAAGAGTTACAACACTGCATACTTGAGGGTGAAATATTTCCGCGACTACAGTCGCTACCGCCGCCGTCAGGCACTCTTCATCAAGCAGAAAGAGCAGGAACTGAACGATGCCGGAGAGGAACTCCGCCGACAGCAGCGGGAACAAGAGGGGCTGATGGAACAGCACAGGCGGCAGAAAGCCCAGTTGGCCCAAGAGCAACAGACGCGCCAAAAAGAACTGAAGAACAGCAAACAGCAGGAAAAGTCTCTGCAACAGCAAATTAACAAGAAAGAGAAGCAGAAGCGCGAACTACAGCAGCAGATACAGCGTATTATCAACGAAGAGATTGCAAAAGCACGGGCCGAGAAAAAGAAGCAAGCCTCGACAGGGAGCAACGGAAGTAAGGTTAGCGGGAACGGTGGCTCCGCACCCAGTGCCGCCGAGGTGGCCATGAGCAATGATTTCGCATCCAACAAAGGACGCCTGCCATGGCCTGTGAGCTTCACCAAAGTGTCGCGAGAGTATGGCAAGTACACCCACTCTTCCGGCGGACAGAACATGAACAACGGCATTGACCTGGTATGTAAATCGGGTACGGGAGTCAAGAGTGTGTTCAATGGTACAGTGACCCGTGTCTTCACCTGCCCCAACGGTACCAAGGGTGTCATCGTCCGCCACGGAGAATATCTGACAGTCTATGCGAACATGGGCACGGTGGCCGTGAGTGAGGGAAAAAAGGTGTCCACAGGCCAGAACCTCGGTACCGTCTACACTAATAGCGACGGCACGGCTGAGTTCTCGTTCCAGCTTTGGAAGGGAACAGCATCGCAGAACCCTCGCCAGTGGCTGCGGTAGAGGGCTGCTCACAACTCAAAACTTACATAACCCACAGCTTACAGCTCAATATATATAATTTGAAAGAGAACATCTATTTTATAACGGATGCCCACCTTGGCAGCGGCGCCGACACACGTGAACGGGAGGCAGAGCTGTGTAGTCTGCTCGACGAGATTGAACCCCATTGCAAGACGCTCATGCTTCTCGGTGACATTTTCGACTTCTGGTTCTCCTATCGCTACCTTGTCCCTCGTGGCTTCGTCCGCTTGCTGGGCAAACTGGCCGAATTGGCCGACAAAGGCACCGAGATACACTTCTTCATCGGCAACCATGACATGTGGGTATTCGACTATTTGACCCAAGAGTTCGGCGCCGTGGTTCACGACGACCCTGTGGCAATGAATCTCTTCGGGAAACGCGTGCTGATAGGTCATGGCGACGGGCTGGGGCATACGGACCGTTGGTTCGACTTTGTCCGCCTGTTTTTCCGCAGCCGCTTTTGCCAGCGTCTGTTCAAGATGCTCCCTTCGTCGTTCACCTTTGGCATTGCCCATCGTTGGAGCGACGGCAACAAGCGCAAACATGCCAAAAGCGACATGCTGCACTATCTTGGCGACGACAAAGAGGGCATCGTCATCTACTGCAAAGAGCGTTTGAAAATGGAACATTTCGACTACTGCGTCTTTGGACATCGGCATACGCCGTTGACACGAGACCTGGGGGATGGCTGTACCTATGTGAACGTGGGCGACTGGTTCCACAACCGCAACTACGCCGTGATGACCGCTGATGGAAACTTGGAAATCAGAGACTACCGAACTACCCTTACATAACGCAGGTCCAGATTGTTCATCGCATTGGAACGCAGCCCATGGACGTTCTTGTGGGTGAAGTGTAGAATTTGGTCGTAGTAGAGCACCATGACCGGGGCGTCAGTCATTACAAGGCTGTCGATAGTCTGGTAGAGGCGTATGCGCTCCTCAGTGTTGGTGCAGCTGCGAGCCTGGGAATAGAGTTTTGTCACCTGAGGATTGTCGTAGCGTGTGTAATTGGGTCCTGCAGGTGTGCGGTTTGGACCATAGAAGAGAGACAGATAGTTTTCTGCATCGGGATAGTCGGCCACCCATGAACCCCTGAACCACTCGCTCTTGCCTTGTGCCATCTGCTCTCGCAATGCAGCCGGCGGGTTGACGTCTACCTGAATGTCGAGGCCGAGGAGGCCGAGTTGCTGTTGTATGTATTTGCAGAGGTCGAGGTAGTTGGCTGTGGTGGAGAGTTTGAACTTGGGCAACCCCTCTCCGTTTGGATAGCCCGCCTCGGCGAGGAGCCGTTTGGCGCGTTCGGGGTTGTAGTCGTAACCGCAGTCGCTGTAGCCGGGCAGGCCTCGGGGTATGAAGCCTCCGAGACCGGGAGCACCGATGTTGTTGCGCAGGAAGCGCATCATCTTCTTGCGGTCGAAGCCGCAGGAGATGGCCTGGCGGAGACGGCGGTCGTGGAGGATGCTGTTGGCATTCTCCATATCGAAACCGAGGTACTCGGTATTGAGATAGGGCGTGCTTTCCATGTCGATGCGGCCGGCGTATTTCTCTTTCAGTTGACCGTCGAGGGTGAGGATTTCGTCCTTGTAGCTGGCGTCGAGAGAGTTCATGAAATCCAGATTGCCTTTGGCGAATTCAAGGAAGACAGTGTGGCGGTCGACGATGAAGGTGACGGCTACAGCGTCAAGGTAGGGCAGGGGAGTACCATCCTCGTCCCGTTCAAAATAGTCGGTGTTCTTGCGCAGCACCAGCTTCACTCCCTCTTTCCAATATTGGAAACGGAAGGGTCCCGTGCCACAAGGGTGCGAGCGGAAGTCTTTGCCGTAGCGTTCCACCTCCTCGCGTGGAACCACGGAACAATAGACCATCCCCAGCATGGGGAGGAATGGGGCAAAAGGCTCGCGAAGGTGTATGGTGAAAGTGGTGTCGTCGATAGCAGTGAAATGCTCCACATTGCTGAAAATCCATGCGCCTGGAGAGGCCACGGTGGGGTCGACTATGCGGCTGAAACTATAGGCGAAGTCGGCAGCGGTGACGGCACGTCCGTTGTGGAAATGGACATCGCCCCTCAGGATAAAGGTGTAGTCGAGGCCGTCGGGGCTTATGCTCCAGCGTTTGGCGATGCAGGGTTGTACCTGTAGGGCGGTGTCCAACTGGATAAGTCCGTTGTATAGTTGGCGGCAGCCCCAGATGATGCTCTGGTCCTTTGCAAAGGCGGGGTCGAGGGTGGCGATACCGGCGCTCTCGTTGTATCGGAAAATCATTTTGTCCTCGTGCCGGTGTCCGGAGCATCCGAGGAACAGCAGAGGCAGTAGGAGGAAAGGGAGGCGTTTCATTTTTGGTATACGATTTTGCCGTCCACAAGTGTCATGCGCACATTTTCGCCGTGGGAGGTATAGACGAGGTCTGAGACATTCAAGGCTTCGGACAGGAAAAGGTCGGCGGGCTGGCCGGCAAGGAGCGTCTGGCTGGCTGTGGCTGTGGCGAGAATCTGGGCTGCCGGCACCACCGTGGGGTCGCCGCGCCACCCTTTCTGGAGAAGGGTGGACACTTTCATGACCTCTACCATGTCGAGGTTGTTGCTCGAGGCGCTGCCGTCGGTACCCAGCGCCACACGGGCGCCGGCCTCGAGAAGTTCAAGCATGGGGAATCGGTACCCGCTGCCGAGTTTGAGGTTTGAATTGGGGCAGTGCACACAGGTGATATGATGCTCGCCGATGAGGCGTATCTCTCTGTCGGATAGGTGTAGGCAGTGCGCCGCGATAATGGTGTCGCCCAATAGGTCGAGTATGCCGAGCCTGTCCAGCAGCTCCCACGGGCGGCATCCATATTGGGCCAGGCAATTGTCCACCTCTTTCTGCGTCTCGCTCATGTGGATGTGCATGGGCAGATGCAGCGCATGGCAGGCTGCCGCCGAGCGGCGCAGTCCGTCCTCGCTGACGGCGTATACCGAATGTGGCGCTATGGAGTAGGACACGCGCTGCGAAGGGTGGGTGAGGAGGTCGACAACCTCCGGGTCGTCGAGTTCCTTGGCATCGTTGAAAACGTTGTAGCCGAGGCGGGCTTTGATGCCGCTTTCTTCCACGGCTTTCGCCATGGAGGAAAGGCGGAAATACATGTCATTGAAGAAGGTGGTTCCGCTGGCCAGCATCTCGCGGCAGGCCTGCAAGGTCCCTTGGTATACGAGTTCGTCGGTGAGGCGTCGCTCGGCGGGCCAGATGTAGTCGTTGAGCCACACGTCGAGCGGCTGGTCGTCGCCAAGCCCACGAAAGAGCGTCATGGGGGCATGGGAGTGCATGTTGTGCAGTCCGGGATAGGCTGCCAGTCCTGTGCAGTCGACGGCCTCAAATCCGCAGGTCGCGGTGCCTGCCGGGTGTATGCTATTAATAACACTGCCGTCGATGGTTATATCAACGGCAGTGCCATTTAGTTGTACGTTGTGGAGAAGAATGCTCATTGAACGAGGATTAGAAGGTCGTTTTGCTGTCCTTTGACCACTCCGCCGCGTATGGCGATGGTCTGTTCCTCGTCGTTGGGTTTCACAATCCTTATCTCTCCGTTGTCGAGTGCCGAGATGATGGGGGCATGGTTCTGCAGGATTTCAAATTTGCCACCTGTACCAGGCAGCTGCACCAACTTGGCCTCGCCTTCAAAGAGCGCTCCGTCGGGTTTGGTTATCTTGACTTTCATACTCTTCCCTTGTGCTTATCGCCCGACATCACTGCTTTGTCTCGGCCAGAATCTTCTCGCCTTTTTCGATGGCCTCCTCGATGGTGCCGACCATGAGGAATGCCTGTTCGGGCAGGTAGTCGACGTCGCCGTTGAGAATCATGTTGAAGCCCTTGATGGTGTCCTCGATGCTGACGAAGCGGCCTTCGAGTCCCGTGAATGCCTCGGCCACGAAGAAGGGCTGCGACAGGAAGCGCTGCACACGACGTGCACGACTTACAACGAGTTTGTCCTGCTCGCCGAGCTCCTCCATACCGAGGATGGCGATGATGTCCTGCAGCTCGTTGTAGCGTTGTAGCATTTGTTTGACGCGCTGAGCTGTCTCATAGTGCTCTTCTCCCACCACGTCGGGCGAGAGGATGCGGCTCGTGGACTCCAGAGGATCGACGGCAGGGTAGATGCCGAGTTCTGTGATTTTTCGGCTGAGCACCGTCTGGGCGTCGAGGTGGGCGAAGGTGGTGGCGGGAGCGGGGTCCGTCAGGTCGTCGGCAGGCACATATACTGCCTGGACAGAGGTGATACTTCCGCGTTTGGTGGAGGTGATGCGCTCCTGCATCAAGCCCATCTCGGTGGCCAGCGTCGGCTGGTAACCCACGGCGGAAGGCATACGGCCCAGCAGGGCGCTGACTTCCGAACCGGCCTGGGTGAAACGGAAAATGTTATCGATGAACAGCAGAATGTCGCGGCCGCCCGTCTTCTCGTCGCCGTCGCGGTAGTATTCGGCAAGCGTCAGGCCTGCCAGCGCCACGCGGGCGCGGGCACCGGGCGTCTCGTTCATCTGGCCGAAAACCATTGTACACTTCGAATCCTTCAAAGCCTCCTTGTCGATTTTGCTCAAATCCCAGCTGCCCTCTTCCATGCTCTTGACAAACTCGTCGCCATACTTGATGACGCCGGCTTCAATCATCTCGCGCAGCAGGTCGTTGCCCTCGCGGGTGCGTTCGCCCACGCCGGTGAACACCGACATACCGCTGTATTTCTTTGCGATATTGTTGATGAGCTCCTGGATAAGCACCGTCTTGCCCACGCCGGCACCGCCGAAGAGGCCAATCTTGCCGCCTTTGAGGAAGGGCTGGATAAGGTCGATGACCTTGATGCCGGTATAGAGAATCTCCTGCGAGGTGGAAAGGCTTTCAAACTTCGGTGGCTCGCGGTGGATGCTGTAGCGTTTCTCGCATTCCGGTGCGGGCATTCCGTCGATGGCCTCGCCAATGACGTTGAACAGGCGTCCGTTGATATTCTCGCCCACGGGCATCGAGATGGGACCTCCCAGCGAGACCACTTCCATGCCGCGTTCCAGACCATCGGTGGAATCCATGGCTATGCAGCGCATCGTGTTCTCCCCGATGTCCTGCTGGCATTCGAGAATGATGCTGTTTCCGTCGGGGCGACGGACGCTGAGGGCCGTGTAAATGTCGGGCAAGGTTTCTCCGTCGGGAAACGTGACATCGACGACAGCGCCAATGATTTGGGATATTTTTCCTTTGAGTTCCATATGCTGTATTATGTGCTTTTTGTCCTAAAAACGCGGTGCAAAGATACAAATTTTTTTCTTCTTGTAAGTTTTTTTTTTATTGAACCGCCATTTTTTTTATTTTTCGCCCTCCACTTTACGTTCTCCACCCTCCATTCGCTATTCGTTCTCCAGTGCCTGCATGATGGCCTTGGCCGCTTTCCTGCCGGCTCCCATGGCCAGTATGACGGTGGCGGCACCGCTGACGGCGTCGCCGCCCGCGAAGATAAGCTTGCGGCTCGTCCGCCCGTCCCCGTCGGCTTTGATGCCGCCCCATGCCTCACATTCGAGGCCGGGGGTGGTGGTGCGGATGAGCGGGTTGGGACTCGTGCCGAGGGCGGCAACGATGGTGTCGGCCTCGATGTCGGTCTCGCTGCCCTCGATGGTCTTGAAGCTGCGCCGTCCCTTGGCGTCGGCTTCGCCCATCTCCATCTTGATGCAACGCAAGGCGCGCACGGTGCCGTCCTCGTTGCCGAGGATTTCCACCGGTGCCGTCTGGAACATGAATTGCACACCCTCTTCCATGGCGTGGTGCACCTCTTCGCGGCGGGCCGGCATGTCCTGCTGGCCGCGACGGTAGACCACCGTCACCTCGCTGCCCAGGCGCAGCGCAGTGCGCGCGGCGTCCATGGCCACGTTGCCGCCACCCACCACCACGACCTTCTTGCCCAGGAAAATGGGCGTGTCGTAGTGCTCGTCGTAGCCGTGCATAAGGTTTGTTCGCGTCAGCAGCTCGTTGGCACTGATGACACCGATCAGCGTCTCTCCTCTCACGCCCATGAACTTCGGCAGCCCTGCACCGCTGGCTATGTAGACGGCGTCGTATTCCATCTCGCTGAAGAGCTGGTCGATGGTGATGCTTTTGCCGATGATGACGTTGGTGCGTATCTCCACGCCGAGGCGGCGCAGGTTCTCTATCTCTGGCTCCACCACTTTCTGCTTCGGCAGGCGAAACTCGGGAATGCCGTATACCAGCACACCCCCTGCGTGGTGCAGGGCCTCGAACACCGTGACCTGGTAGCCCCGCTTGGCGAGGTCGCCCGCGCAGGTCAGTCCGCTGGGTCCGCTGCCGACCACGGCGACTTTGCGGCCGGCAGGGTAGCACTGGCTCTGCGGCTTCGACTTCGCGCGGTGGTTGTCGGACACGAAGCGCTCCAGCGCCCCGATGGCTATCGCCTCTCCTTTCGCACCCATCACGCAGCTGCCTTCGCACTGCGTCTCCTGCGGACACACGCGTCCGCAAACCGCCGGCAGCGCCGAATCCATGCTTATTGTGACGTAGGCCTGGTTGAAGTTCTCGTCCTTGATGTTCGCTATGAAACGCGGTATGTTGATGCCCACGGGGCAGGCCTCCACGCAGCGCGGCTTCTTGCACTGCAGGCAGCGGTGGGCTTCCGCTATGGCCTGGCGCTCCGTGAAGCCGAAGGACACCTCGTCGAAGTTCCTGGCGCGTTCTGCCGGGTCCTGCTCCTGCGCTCGCTGCCGTTGGCCGGCCTCCTTCATGGCCGCGTCCACTGCGGGGGCCAGGTTGCAGTGGTGTCCGCTCTCGCTCGTCGCTATGCGGTAGCGTCGCGCGTCGGGCGTCTTCAACTTCCGCCCCGCCGCGTCGAAGTCCACCAGGTGGCCGTCGAACTCCGGACCGTCCACGCAGCAGAATTTCACCTCGTTGCCCACCCTCACGCGGCAGGCACCGCACATGCCCGTGCCGTCCACCATCATGCAGTTCAGGCTCACGATGGTGGGGAGGTTGTATTTTTTCGTCGTCAGGCTCACGAACTTCATCATCGGCAGCGGCCCAATGGCCACGCAGTGGCTGTACTCGATGCCGCTCTGGCACAGCTCTTCCACCTTGGCAGTGACCAGCCCGTGCTCGCCGTAGCTCCCGTCGTCGGTCATGATGTGCAGGTTGTGGCACACTGCGCGCAGCTCGTCCTCGTAGAAGAGCAGGTCCTTCGACCGCGCACCGATAATCACATCGGTCGGAATTCCCTGACGGAAAGCCCATTTCACCTGTGGAAACACCGGCGCGATGCCCACGCCACCCGCAACGAAAAGCACCCTTTTCACCCCCCGTTCTCCGTCTTCCACTCTCCGCTCTTCGTTTATCGCGATGAGCTCGCTCGGCTTGCCCAGGGGGCCGACGATGGTATAGAGGTCGTCGCCCTCCTTCATGGCGGCAAGCTGGCGTGTCGTCTCGCCCACCACCTGGAAGACGATGACGATAGACTGCCGCTGGTACACAATATCGCTGATGGTGAGCGGGATGCGCTCACCTTTCTCATGGGGGATGACGATGACGAACTGGCCCGGTTTCCCGCTGAGCGAAATCCATGGCGCGTGAATTTCCATCCTGTATATCTCGTGGCTGTTCAGCAGCCGCTTGCTGATGATTTCGTACATATTATATATATTTGTATATTTTCAATTACTTTGTATTTCGCTCTCCATTCGCGACATCCCCTCGCTCAAAGCCCTTTCCAGCATCCCGTGTGGCCACCGCGCGCGGTGGCAAACCCACATTCTACCATAACGGTGTTTCCTCCCAAAAATTTTGCCAGACACAAAAAAAAGATGCAACTTCGCAATCCTTCCCTCCTGCGGCCAGCGGCAGCATAAGGTCTTCTCCATGCGAAAAAAGCGGCAGGGGTTTCGTCCGTTGGATGAAACCCCTGCCGATAAAAGTCTGTCTGGCTGCTATTTGATTCTCATCTTGTAGAACGAGCGGTAGACAAAGTAGAGGGCGATGACGAGGAAGGCGATGCCGAACCAGGGAGCCACGTGGCGGAAGCCCGCGCTGATGGCTATCTCCATGGCCAGCACTCCGAAGAGCGTCGTGAACTTGATGATGGGGTTGAGAGCCACGCTGGAGGTGTCCTTGAAGGGGTCGCCCACGGTGTCGCCCACCACGCTGGCGTCGTGCAGCGGGGTACCCTTGGCCTGCATGTCGACCTCCACCACCTTCTTGGCGTTGTCCCATGCGCCGCCGCCGTTGGCCATGAACATGGCCTGGAAGAGGCCGAAGACAGCTATGGAGATGAGGTAGGAGATGAAGAGGCAGACGGCGTTCTGTCCGCCGATGCTGTCGGGGCTGGAGAGGCAGGCGAAGGCCAGGGCGAAGCAGAAGATGGCGAAGAAGATGTTGATCATGCCGCGCTGGGCGTAGGTGGTGCATATCTTCACCACCTCCTGGCTCTTGGCGGTGTCGGCCTTCTTGGGCGCTTTGGCGTCGAGCTTGATGTTGTCCTTGATGTATTCCACGGCGCGGTTGGCACCCGTGGTCACAGCCTGCATGGAGGCACCTGTGAACCAGAAGATGACGCATCCGCCCAGGATGAAGCCGAGGATGGAATAGGGGTTGAGGAGGTTGAGGATGCTCTCCGGCTCGATGCCGAGGGTCTTCTGAATCATCAGGATGAGGCTGAAAATCATCGTTGTGGCACCCACAACAGCGGTGCCGATGAGCACGGGTTTCGACGTGGCCTTGAAGGTGTTGCCGGCGCCGTCGTTGGCCTCGAGGTAGTATTTGGCCTTCTCGAAATCGGGCTTGAAGCCGAATTCGCTCTCAATCTCGCGCGAAGCCTTTTCGGTGTCGTCCTCGATGAGGGAGAGTTCGTAGACGCTCTGCGCATTGTCGGTCACGGGGCCGTAGCTGTCCACGGCGATGGTCACCGGACCCATGCCCAGCATTCCGAAGGCCACGAGGCCGAAAGCGAAGATGGAGGCGTAGGACGGCAGCACGGCGCTGAGGTCGAAGCCGGCGGTGAACATATAGGCTATGAGCATCAGCACGAAGAAGACCATGCCGGTCCAGAAGGCGCTCATGTTGCCGGCCACGAGGCCGCTGAGGATGTTGAGGCTGGGACCGCCCTGCTCCGAAGCCGTGACCACTTCGTGGACATGCTTCGACTTGGGCGAGGTGAAGACCTTGGTGAGTTCGGGAATGAGGGCCGCGCCGAGGGTGCCGCAGCTGATGATGCCCGCCAGGGCCAGCCACGTGTTGCCCGGCAGGGTGCCTGCCAGCATGAAGTAGGAGGCGCAGAAGGTGCCGATGATGCTCAGGATGGAGGTGATCCACACCAGCGACGTCAGCGGCTGCTCGAAGTCGAGGTCGTCGGCATTCTTGTATTTCGCGCGGGCTATCAAGTCATTGATATAATAGGCCAGCACGGAGGCCACGATGCCGAGGATGCGCATGACGAAAATCCACACCAGGAGGGACACCTGGTAGTCGGCGGGGACAGCGAGGAGGATGAAGCTCACGAGGGCCACGCCGGTGACGCCGTAGGTCTCGAAACCGTCGGCCGTGGGGCCGATGCTGTCGCCCGCGTTGTCGCCTGTGCAGTCGGCGATGACGCCGGGGTTGCGCGGGTCGTCCTCGCCGATTTTGAAGACCACCTTCATGAGGTCGCTTCCGATGTCGGCAATCTTGGTGAAGATGCCGCCGGCGATGCGCAGGGCGCTGGCGCCGAGGCTCTCGCCGATGGCGAAGCCGATGAAACAGCTGCCTGCCAGGTTCTCCGGCATCAGCAGCAGGATGACCAGCATCAGCACCAGCTCGATGCAGATGAGCACAATGCCGATGCTCATGCCCGCACGCAGGGGGTTGTTGAGCAGGTCGAGGGGACGGCGGCGCAGGCTGGCGAAAGCCATGCGGGCGTTGGCGAAGGTGTTCATCCTCACGCCGAACCACGCCACTCCGTAGCTGCCGAGGATGCCCACCACCGTCCATCCGAGGATGAGCAGCACACTGCCTGCGGGCATGCCCTGCAGCAGGCCGAAATAGAGGGCCATGGCGGCCCCGATGAAGACGAAGAGGAGCAGGAGGAACTTGCCCTGCTGCTTGAGATAGGTGCTGCAGGTCTTGAAGATGACGTTGCCGATTTCAAGCATCGACTTGTGCGCTTTCAGCTGTTTCACCTTGTTGAACTGCCAGAAACCGAACAATAGGCCCAGCACCACCACGGCAAAGCCCCACCAGAGGATCGATGCATCCTTGGTCTGGGCAAAACCTTGCGGCATTTTGAGGTCGGCCTCGCTGGCAAAGGACAAAATGGGCGTCGCCAGCGCCAGAAGAGTTAATGTTATTTTTTTCATAGTGAGTGATTTATTGTTTCCTATCTCTAAAAATTCGAGATACAAATATATCCATTTTTGTTAAAATAGCAAAAAAAAAGTTTGAAAAACTTATCAACCGCCCACCCCCACTCCCTTGCCGCCGCAGGGCGGCCGCTCCAAAAAAAACACACACCAGCGGTCGCGCCGCCTTCCTCTTCTGCAAATTCCACCCCCCGTTGTAGCGGCCGGACACTCGCCCCTGCGGCTGTGAAGTGTGCAATTTTTTGTTACACTTTGCCGTCTCCGGCCCCCTGAAGCCCATGAAAAGCATAATGTGCTGGTACACAAGCAGTCATCGACATACCATCGCCATACCAACTCCCAACCAACTCCTACCCAAGTCCTACCACGGTAGGAGATGGTAGGGCGTTGGAGTGTGGTTGAAAGGGTACAGGTGGCCACCTGGCGGCGGGGAAGCGGCGAGGGGAGGGGAGAGGCGGCTGTTGATATTTTTTTTATGTGTTTGAAAAAAAATGTGTATTTTTGCAGCATGATTACAAACAGAGACATGGCCGCACAGACGGCCGAATTCTTATTGACAGTGAAAGCAGTAAAGCTCAACAACGAGCATCCTTTCACGTGGGCTTCCGGGCGCAAATCGCCCATCTATTGCGACAACCGGGTCACTTTGTCGTACCCGGAAATCCGAACCTTCATCCGTCAGCGTTTCACGGAAATTGTCAACGACACATGGGGCGATGTGGACGTGATAGCGGGAGTCGCCACGGGCGGCATCGCGCAGGGCGCCCTGGTGGCCCAGGAACTGGGCAAGCCTTTCGTCTATGTGCGTTCCGAGCAGAAGAGCCACGGTCTGACCAACCAGATCGAGGGCGAGATACACGAGGGGCAGTCGGTGGTGGTGATAGAGGACCTGGTGTCGACGGGCAAGAGCTCGCTCATCGCCGTCAAGGCGCTGAGGGAGAAGGGCTGTGTGGTGAAAGGCATGGCCGCCATCTTCACCTACGGCCTTCAGGTGGCCGCCGACAACTTCGCCAAAGAGGACGTGGAGCTGATGACCCTCACGGACTACGACACCCTCATCCAGGTGGCCCACGAGCACGACTATATCCGTCCCGAGGCCATGGAGAGCCTCGCCAAGTGGCGCCTCAACCCCGAGCAGTGGAGCGAGGACCACATGCAGAACTGAAAGCCCGACGGTGGCGGAAATTGAAAATCGAGCCCTGAAAAAAAAGATGAAAGTGTCCGGATTTTGTCACTCCCTTGCCACGCTGGCGCTGTGCGTCGGCCCTCTTTTCAGTTTCCTGCTTCCTGTCCCCGGAGCGGGGAGCGCCCTGCGGGCGCAGGACAGTGTGGTGACCGTCAGGGTGGCCGACGGGGTGAGTGTGGAGATGGTGCATGTGGAAGGCGGCAGTTTCACGATGGGCAACAACGACACCCCCAAGGGAGTGAAGCTCACCTATGCCCTCGCGCGTCCAGAACACCGCGTGACGGTGGGCAGCTTCTATATAGGCCGCTTCGAGGTGACGCAGGGGCTGTGGAAGGCCGTCATGGGGAGCAATCCCTCCAAGTTCAACAGCGACGACAACCTGCCCGTGGAGTGCGTCTCGTGGAATGATGCGCAGCAGTTCGCGCTGATGCTCAGCCAGATGACGGGGCGTCGTTTCCGTCTGCCAACGGAGGCCGAATGGGAATATGCGGCACGCGGCGGCGCACGTGGTGTCCAACGTGGCTCGCGTGGCACCGCGGGCAACCCCTACGCCGGCTGCAAGGACCGCGGCCAGCTGCAGCGCTACTGCTGGTTCTGTGTGAACAGCGGCGGCAGCACCCACCCCGTGGGTCAGCTGGCTCCCAACGAGCTGGGACTCTACGACCTGAGTGGCAACGTGGCCGAATGGTGCCAGGACTGGGTGGAGGAATATCCCACCGAGGAGCAGACCAACCCCCGCGGGCCTATGCAGGGCGAGAACCGTGTGTTGCGTGGAGGCCACTACAACAGCACCTCGGCGGCCTGCACGGTCTACGACCGCGGATGGTACCTGCCGACTGGCAGGTATGAACTCTTCGGCCTGCGCTTGGTGATGGAGGTCGACGAGTGAGGCCTTGTGGGCAAAACGGGCATACCAAAGGAAAAACAATGAAAGTCAGGGACAAGGAATTCAAGGTATTCATCAGCGAGGCCGAACTCGCCGAGGCCACCCGGCGGGTGGCGGAGCGCATCAGCGCCGACTATGCCGGGCGGGTGCCGCTGCTGTGTCCGGTGCTGACGGGGAGTTTCGTCTTTGCCTCCGACCTTGTGCGGCGCCTCACCGTGGAGACCGAGGTCGCCTTTGTCAAATACACCTCCTACGAAGGCATGGCCTCGACCGGCAGGGTGACGGCCCAGCTGCCTTTCCCCGCGAAGGTGGCTGGACGCGACGTCATTGTAGTGGAGGACATCGTGGACACCGGGTTTTCGATGGAATACATGCTCGGGGAGCTGCGCAGGCTCAACCCGCGAAGCGTGAGGGTGTGTGCCCTTTTTTTCAAGCCTTCGAGTTTCGGCGGCAGTTTCAAGGTGGACTATGTGGGCCGCGAAATCGGCAACGAGTTCATCGTGGGCTACGGACTGGACTACGACCAGCGGGGCCGCGGGCTGAAGGAGGTCTATGTGGTGGAATGACGCGGAGAGGACTGTATGGAATCGAGCATATAATGAGCATACAATGAAGAAACACAAACTCATAGTCATGATGCTGGCGGTTGCGGCGCTGTGGGGGTGCGAAAAGGAAGATCACATCACCGTCAGTCCCGACCAGCTCTATGGCCGCTGGCAGCAGGAGAGTTCCGAATACTACTGGACCTTCGGAGGCGACGGCACGGGCAATCTGGTGAACCTGGGCGCCTTCCGTCCCGGCGACGAGAACAACGGCGATTTCACCTGGACCATCAACAACGGCGACGAACTGGAGATGGAGTTCAGAGGCAGCGGCGAGCTGGGTGGCATCGACATCGTGAAGACGGTGACCATCACCGGCATCACTGACGCTACCGTCCGCTGGGAGGATGTCTACGGCAGGGAGACGTCGCTGAAGAAGATTTGAAAAGAAGGAGGGGAGACGCTATGAAAATCAAGAAGGGTTGGAAAATCACATGGATAACGTTAGGGTCGTTGGTGGGGCTGCTGCTGCTGACGGTGGTGGTGGCCTTGTGGCTCATCTTTACGCCCAGCAAGCTGACGAAGATTGTAAACAGCCTGGCAGGTCGTTTCGTCACCTGCGACGCGCAGTTCGGCAACGTGGACCTCACGCTGCTCTCTACCTTCCCCGACGCGGGGCTGAAAATTGAGGATGTGGTGATTGTGAACCCCATGGCGACATGGGACACGGGCGACGGCCCGGCCAACGACACACTGGCCTGCATCGGCAGCCTGACGGTGGGCATCGACGTGAAGGCCTTCCTGAAGGAGAACAAGGTGATTGTGCACGAGGTGCTGCTCTACGATGTGTGTGCCAACCTGTATATTGCCCGCGACGGGAGCACGAATTTCGACATCTTCCCGCCAAGCGAGCAGAAGGACGACGACACGACGGGCGCAGAGCTGCCCGGCGTGATAGACCTGAAAAAAATCAAGATAGACCGCCTCAACGCCGGATTCCACGACCGCAGGGACAGCATGGACGCCGAGGTGCAGGGGCTGGCGCTGAACCTGAAGGGCGAGCTGCTGACGGCCGACGGCGCGCAGGATCTGGATGCCACGATGAGGATCGCGATAGAGAAAGTGCTCTTCGCGCAAGGGGAAAACCTCTCGGCCGGGGTGCAAGGCTTTGAGGCCAAGGTGGACGCCACCAAGGCAGGCGAGCAGGTGGACGCCGACATAAGGCTCGAAGGGAAGCGTGTGGACATGCTGCAGCGCGACTCTGCGGGACGCGAGAGCCTGAAGGCGGGGCTTGACTGCTTGCTGCTGAAGATGAAAGGCGACGGAAGCATGGATTCCGCCCATTGCCGTCTGAACCTCGGAGTGGAGAAAGGAACGCTCAGCACGGCCGGCACCGAGATGGTGAACGGCACCCTGCGCGAATCGAAGAAAGACCTCCTTGCCGTCGACCTGCCCGATGTGGCCGTGATGCTCAACAAGAAAGAGGTGCGCCTCGGCGAAGGCAAGGTGAAACTCGACGACTACGCCTTGCTGCTCAAAGGTTTGTGTCTCATGGCTACCGACGAAAGGCCGTTGACGGTGGATGTTGACGTGGAGACCGACGGCAAGTGGCGTGTGAAGCCGCTGCTCGACATCGTCCCGGAGGAATATGTCGGTTTCCGCAAAGGTATGGACGTGGACGGCGAGGTGGCTTTCGCCATGAAAGCCGCCGGAACCATGACCGACAGCACGATGCCCGCCATCAGCGGCAGTCTCGCACTGGCCGACGGCCGTTTCCATGCGCCCAAGATGCTGCCTTACAAAATCAACAAGATAAAAGGAAAGATGGGCGTGGATCTATGCCTTGACAAGCGCAAGGAGAGCCGCGTCACGATAGAGACCCTTTCGGCCCACACTCAAGGCACGGACCTGACAGTGAGCGGCAGGGTGGACGACCTGTTGGGCGACATGAGGGTGGATGCAAGGGTGAAAGGAAACCTTCCGCTTGACGACGTCAAACCAATGATGCCCAATGAGATGAATATAAAGATGGCCGGCGATGCCGACGTGGACATCAGCGCCAAGTTCGCCATGAGCCAGCTGCAGAAGGAGGCCTACGACAAAGTCAAGGCCACGGGTACGGTGAGGCTGAAGAACCTGGATGTTGTCTACGACAGCATCCATGCCGAGGCTCCCCGGCTTGACATAGCGTTGCAGCTGCCTGCCAAGACTTTCCAGGGCAAGATGGGAGAGGCCCATGTGTCGGGCAGCGGCCTCAAAATGGCCATGGGACAGTCTCTCAACGCAGAGATGGACAAACCCGACATCGGAGTGGGGTTCAACAACCTGATGAAAGAACAACTCGTTGCCGCTTTCGACCTGAAGGCCGGCGAGTCGTCGGCCACGATGAATTCCATGTCGCTCTCTTTCAACGACCTGTCACTCAACGGCACCGTGCGGCTCGACTCCACGCAAGGTGATGTTCTCAAGCAGTACAACCCCCGCTTCAGCATTGCCACCCACAAGGCCGACATGCGGATGCCCCAGATAGGCGAGACGGTACATCTGCAGGCGTTGGAGATGGACTACAGGGCCGAAGCCTTCGACATCAAGACTGTCAAGGTGGCCTTGGGACAATCAAATTTCGAACTCTATGGCACTGTGGAGAACCTCGAAGCCTGGATGGACAACAAGGCCATGCTGCGCGGCGACCTGAATTTCACCTCCGACTATGCCGATGTGGACCAGTTGATGGATATGTTCAGCGGTTCCGGCATCGACGAGGACACGCTCCACGCCATGCGTGTGGAGGACACGGTACCCGCCGACGCCAATTCGTTCATTGTGCCGCGCAATGTGAACATCACGTTGAACACGCACATCAAGCGCAGCCTTGCCTTCGGCAACGACCTGCACGATGTGGCGGGCACACTTACCGTGAACGACGGACGTGTGGTGCTGGACCAGATGGGCTTCGTGTGCAAGGCCGCCACGATGCAGCTCACGGCTCTCTACCGCTCTCCGCGTCCCGGCAACCTATTCGCCGCACTCGACTTCCACCTCCTCGACATCAATATCGACGAACTTATCGACATGATACCCGCCATCGACACGTTGGTGCCCATGCTCTCCGCTTTCGACGGCAACGCCAACTTCCACCTCGCCGGTGAGACCTATATGGATGCCTACTACAGGCCCAAGCTGGAGTCGATTAAAGGTGCCGCCGCAATTTCGGGTCAGGATCTCGTGGTGCTGGACAACAGCAGCCTCTCCACCATAGCGAAGTTGATGCGCTTCAAGAGTTGGAAAGACAAGGACGACAAGATAAAAATCGACAGCCTGAGTGTAGAGATGACCTGCATGGACATGGGGCACGGATGCGAGATAGAGGTGCTGCCGTTCCTGCTGAATGTGGGAAGCTACCAGATCTGTGCCAGCGGTGTGCAGGGGGTCGACAAGAGCTGTTCCTACCATCTGGAGCTGCTGAAAAACCCGTTGCTCGCCAAGGTGGGCGTTGACGTCAGAGGCTCGCTGGTGAACCCAAAGATCAGCCTCGGCAAGGTGATCTACGCCGACCTCTTCCGCCCGAAACGGCAGGGGGTGGCAGAGAAGAAGGCCTTGGAAATCAAGACGAAGGTGCGCCAGGCATTGGAGGCAAACGTAAGATGAAACAAATGTGTTGAACCCCAGGACATGCAAGAGACATGAAGATTTTCCACAGATACCATTCTACAATCCACGGCAACTATCGCCGCGCTTACCTGCGCTGTGGCTTGATTGCCGGAGTGGTCCTGATGCTTTACATCCTTGTGCGCTACCTGATGGGGCGACCGGCAGAGAGTCCCGAGGCCTATCTCAGCGACGGCATCCTGCTGCTCTCCGTTGTGCTGTTTACGCTGCTTTATCGCAACGCCCTTTCCGAACGAAAGGCCTCGCTGAAGGAGCTGATGCTGTTTGGCACAGGCTTATCGGTGGTGGCGAGCGTGCTCTATGGGCTTTTTGTCTGGCTTTTCGGCATGGCGGCTCCGGCTCAGACTGTGTTGTTCACCTTCACGATGCGGGGACAGGAGATAGCCCCCGACGACCCGCAAATTGGCTATTGGGCGGCCTTATGGGGAATAGTGGCGGGGGTGAAACTTGCCATCCTGGGTTCTTTCGGCGCTTTCTTCTCCGCGCTGCTGTTCCGCACGGAGAAGGCTCCGACGGTTTGAAACTGTGATTATAAATAAATGTAAACAATAATATAATATGGATATTTCGATAGTAGTGCCATTATACAATGAGGCGGAATCGCTTCCGCACCTGGCCGAATGGATTGACCGGGTGATGAAAGAACACGGCTTCAGTTATGAAGTCGTGATGGTCGACGACGGCAGCAAGGACGAGTCGTGGAAGGTCATTGAGGGCCTCCATGCCGCCAACCCCTGTTACAGGGGCATCAAATTCAGGAGAAACTACGGCAAGTCGGCAGCTCTCAACACCGGCTTCGCCGCCGTGCAGGGCGACGTCGTCGTCACCATGGACGCCGACCTGCAGGACAGTCCCGACGAGGTCCCCGAACTCTTCCGTATGGTCAAGGAGGACGGCTACGACCTCGTCAGCGGATGGAAGAAGAAACGCTACGACTCAAAGCTTGCCAAGAATATACCTTCCAAGTTTTTCAATGGAACCACACGCCTCCTCAGCGGCATCCATCTCCATGACTTCAACTGTGGTCTCAAGGCCTATCGGCGCGATGTGGTGAAAAGCATAGAGGTCTATGGCGAGATGCACCGCTATATTCCCGTCATAGCCAAGTGGGCGGGTTTCGGCAAGATAGGGGAGAAGGTGGTGCAGCACCGCAAGCGCGAGTATGGCGTGACCAAGTTCGGCATGAACCGCTTCATCAACGGCTACCTCGACCTGATGAGCATCATGTTCATGTCCAAGTTCGGCAAGCAGCCCATGCACTTTTTCGGTGCCGTCGGAAGTCTGTCGTTCCTCATGGGTTTTGTCGCTCTGGTTGTCGTGCTGGTACTCCGGCTTGTGGGACGCATAGCGCTGACAAACAGTGTCTGGTTCTACCTCTCCATGCTCTTCCTCGTCATGGGTACCATGCTTTTCCTTGCCGGTTTCATCGGCGAACTCGTCTGCCGCAACAGCACTACACGTAATCAATATTTAATCGAAAAAGAACTATGAGTCTTCAATGTGGTATAGTGGGGCTTCCCAATGTGGGCAAGTCCACCCTTTTCAACTGCCTCAGCAATGCCAAAGCCCAGGCGGCCAACTTCCCTTTCTGCACCATCGAACCCAATGTGGGAGTCATCACTGTCCCCGACGAGCGTCTGGCCAAGCTTGTCGAAATCGAGCGTCCCGCCAGCGTGGTGCCCGCCACGGTCGAGATTGTAGACATTGCCGGTCTTGTGCGCGGTGCCTCCAAGGGTGAAGGGTTGGGGAACAAGTTTCTCGCCGACATTCGCAACTGCGACGCCATCATTCACGTTCTCCGATGCTTCGATGATGGAAACATTACCCATGTCGACGGCACCGTAGACCCAGTGCGTGACAAAAACACCATTGACCTTGAACTCCAGTTCAAAGACCTCGAAACCATAGAGAACCGCTATGAAAAGGAGGTCAAGAAGAGCAAGGCCGGTGGCGACGCCCGTGCCAAGAAGCTTGTAGAGGTGATGGACCTCTACCGTCAGGCGCTGCTCTCCGGCAAGAGTGCACGTACGGTGCAACTCGACGAGCATCAAACCGAAGTGGCCCGCGACCTCATGCTCCTCACTTCCAAGCCTGTCCTATACGTATGCAATGTCGACGAGGGGTCGGTTGTCAACGGAAACAATTATGTCGAGGCTGTGCGCCAGGCCGTGAAGGACGAGCAGGCTGAGGTACTCGTCATCGGTGCCGCCATCGAGGCCGACATAGCCGAGTTGGAAACCTACGACGAGAAGAAGATGTTCCTCGACGACCTCGGGCTTGCAGAGAGTGGCGTCAACCGCCTCATCAAGGCTGCCTACCACCTACTCAACCTCCAGACCTTCCTCACCGCCGGACCCAAGGAATGCCGCGCATGGACCTTCAAGAAAGGTATGAAAGCCCCTCAAACTGCTGGCATTATCCACTCTGACTTCGAGCGCGGCTTTATCCGTGCCGAAGTCATAAAATACGACGACTATGTGACCCTCGGGTCGGAGTCCAAATGCCGCGAGGCAGGAAAGATTTCCGTTGAAGGGAAGGACTATGTCGTCCAGGACGGCGACATCATGCACTTCCGCTTCAACGTGTAGGCATGTTTTGGTCAAAAAAAAACGACGAGAATGAGTTTTTTCCGAAACGACAGACATCGAAAGGACCGGCTTGCGCACCGCGCAGGCTTGTCCTTCGTGTTCCTCTTTTCGGCCTGCCTTGTTCTCGCTGCCTGCTCTACAGAGAAGGCCAAGTGGACCAACATACAGTTCCACAACACTACATGCCACTACAACGTGTGGTGGAACGGCAACGAAAGCCTCAAGCAAGGGCTTGCCAAGCTTCGTTCCACCGCCGTCGATGACTACACCCAGCTTCTTCCACCCGAAAACATCGGCACCGACGAACTGGCCCGCAGCCTCAATCCAGAGTTCGACCGCGCTATCGAAAAGGGTGTCAAGGGAGTGCAAAAGCACAGCATCTTTGTCAAGGGCGTTGAATATGTCCCCTACATCAAGGAGTGCTATCTCCTCACTGCATACGCCACTTTCTACAAGCACGACTTCGTCTCCACCGTCAACACCTGCAACATCCTCATCCAGCAGTTCACCGGCACCCATGCCGGCGATGAAGGAGCCGTGCTCCTTGCCCGCTGCCTCACCCAGGAGAAGAGATACGACGAGGCCGAGGCCGCCCTCGACCAGCTCGTCCAGCGCCTGGCCCAAGGCAATTTCTCCCGCAGCCAGCGCGACAAACTCTATATTGCCATGGTCGAAGCCACGGTGGCACAGGAGAAATACAAGAAGGCCGTGGAATACATCCATCTGGCTATCGACGCATCTTCAGACAAATACACCAAGGCGCGTCTCAATTTTCTCCTTGCCCAGATTTACCGTCAGCTGGACAAACGTTCCGTGGCATCGAAATATTACGCCGAGGTTCTTCGTTTCAACCCGCCCTATGTCATGGAGTTCAACGCCCGTCTGGGACAGGCCTCGTGTGCCGACCTTCAGCACACCGACATTCAGCACCTTGAACGGCAGCTCGACCGCATGCTCGCCGACCGCAAGAACGAGGAGTATCGCGACCAGATACTTTTTGCCAAGGGCGAGATGTATCTCGGCGTGGGACAGCCCCAGCTGGCCTGCGACAACTACCGCCTCTCTGTAGCCGCTGCCTCCGCCAACCCTCCGCAACGTGCCCAGTCGGCACTGCGTATGGCCGAGGTGCAATACGAACTCTTCCAGAACTACGATCTTGCCCAGCGCTACTACGACACCGCCTTCCATGCCATCAAGTCTGACTATCCCGGCTACGAGAAAATACGCCGTCGGCACGAGATGCTTTCCGAACTCGTCTCATACACACGTGTCTATACGCGTTGCGACTCGCTCCTCGCTGTCGCCGCCCTTCCTGAACAACAGCGTCTCCAGCTCATCAACCGCAAAATCGATTCTCTCCGCATCCGCGAAGAGCAGGCTCGCGAACAGGCGCTTCTCGACGAATTGCGCAACGATGCCCGTGCCCAGCAGAACACCCTCATCGGCGACTGGTATTTCTACAACGCCAACACTGTCTCCAAGGGGAAAGAGACCTTCCGCCAGCGGTGGGGTCTGAGAGGCCTTGAAGACCTCTGGTGCCTCTCCAACAAGACCTCGCTTTCGTCACTCGCCTCCATCGACGATGAGACCGCTTCCGGCGGCGACACCGCCACGCTGGCGGCCGACAGCCTCAAATCCTCGCCCGTCGGACAGGGCGACCCCTCCGACCCGCACTCTGTGGCCTACTACCTCAAGGATTTGCCCACCTCGCCACACGACTTCGACTCCATCGACTCGCTCACCTCCATTTCCCTCCTCAACGCAGCCTATATCTTCTACGACGGCGTTGGCAATGTGCCCCGCGCTCTCGAAAACTACCTTCGCCTTGCCGACAACTATACCTATTCCCCCGAAATCTTACAGGCGTTCTATATGCTCTATCGCATCTACGATCGACAGGGCAACACACCCCGTTCCAACTACTATCGCGACATGGTTCTCATGGGGTTCCCCGACTCCGATTTCGCCAACTTGATTCGCGACAACGAATACTACAAAGAACTTATCGCCCGCTCTCGCCGTGTGGAAAACGACTATGAACAGCTCTACGACAACTATCTTTCCCACCGATATCACAGTGTTGTGAACCTTGCCGACCAAGCCGAGGAGATCTATCCCCAGAACCCGCACATCAACAAGTTCCGCTATTGGAAGAGCCTTGCTCTGGCGCACATGGGCAACACTGAAGATGCCGTCCAACTCCTGCGCCAGCTCGCCTCCCTGCCCACAACCGACACCATTCAGCCCCTGGCCCAGGCGCAGCTCTACCTCCTGCTGGATTCCAAGCTCTTCGTCGAGGAGTTAGACACTTTTGAGGCTACACCCTCCAGTGCCAACGCGGATGTCTTTCCGACACGTTCGGAAGCCGTCACCCAGCAGACTTCGACGTCGTCGCCCGAACGGCAACTGCCGCCCGAAGCCCTCTACTACCGTTATCGGGAAAACCAGCAATATTTCGTGGCAATAGTCATCAACGACCGCACTATAAACGCCATGGAGCTGCAGTTTAAGATTGGCCAATTCAACGACCGATACTATTCCAACTCCGGCTATAAGGTCAATGCCACTCTCTTCACCGACACCACCCAGCTCCTTACCATCCACCGCTTCGTCTCTGCCGACGAGGCTATCCGCTATTGGCAGCATCTTCTCGCTCCCGAAAGCCCGCTCTCCGAATACCCCGAGTCCGACCACTCCCAATTCCCCATCTCCACACAGAACTACGCCACGCTATACAACCGCAAGGACATTCCTGCCTACCTCGCCTTCTTCCAATATTATTACAAACGTTAGCGAGGTACAAAAAAAAACATATGAAATCAACGAAACAAGAAACAAATAAAAACAATAACAACATGGCAAGAACAATGGAAACAGAAATCCCCAACCAGATTAACATCATCACCGATGGAACTGTCATCAAAGGTGACATCACTGCTACCGGCGACTTCCGTCTCGACGGAACCCTCGAAGGAAACATCCAGATTAACGGCAAACTCGTTGTCGGCGACTCCGGCGTTGTCAATGGCAATATCCTCTGCCTCAATGCCAACATCATAGGTACCGTTAACGGCAACCTTTCCGTCAAGGAACTCCTGTCGCTCCATTCCACCGCCCGCGTCAAAGGCGACATCCTCATCAACAAACTCTCCATCGAGCCGGGTGCTCTCTTCACTGGCAAATGCTGTATGCTCGACGAGGTGCGCAAACAACAGCAACTTGCTGCCGAACAGGCTGCCGAGCAGCAGGAAAACGACAACGACTGATAGTGTCCATGCCCACCGCTATGCAGCAGCAAGGTCTGCGGGATCTTTTTGTGCATTGGGCAGGAGTCGCGCCCGAACAAACCCTCGCCATCGGAGCGCAGGGTTCGTCGCGGCGCTATTTCCGCCTTGTCGCCCCTGACGGCCGTTCGGCCGTCGGATGTGTCGGCGACGACCTCCGCGAGAACCTGGCGTTCTTCGACCTCGACCGACATCTCCTCGCCCGCGGTGTCCGTGTACCCGAAATCTACGCCATATCACCCGACAACCGGCTCTATCTTCAGCAGGACCTCGGCGACACCTCCCTCTACAATCTTCTGCACGAAAAGCAGCGCACGGGAGCCGGTTTCGATGCCTACATGCTTCAACTCTATCGCCAGTCCCTTGCCGACCTTGCCGTCATCCAACAGGTTGGTGCCGACTTCGACTTCTCCCATGCCTATCCGCGTCCCGACTTTGACCGCCAGTCCATCCTCTGGGATCTCAACTATTTTAAATATCATTTCCTCAAACTCACAGACACGCCTTTCGACGAGCAACTCCTCGAAAACGACTTCCACAGCCTCGCCGACCTCCTTCTTACTGCCGACACACATTACCTGCTGTATCGCGACTTTCAGGCCCGCAACATCATGGTGTCTCCCACACAGCCTGCGGTTCCCTCTCACGTTTCACAGATTGCAACTCACAGTTTGCCCACACTCTATTATATAGACTTCCAAGGTGCCAGGCGTGGCGCTGCGCAGTACGACGTGGCCTCGCTGCTTTACAGTGCCAAGTCCAACCTCCCGGAGGCCATTCGCCGCGACCTCGTCGGCTACTACCTCGATGCCCGTTCTATAACAGGACAGCAACGAACCGTTTGGCTGAACCATTTCCATGCCTACCTCCTTGCCCGCATCCTTCAGACCCTCGGTGCCTACGGTTTCCGCGGCATCGTGCAGCGTAAGGAATATTTCCGCCAGTCCATTCCGTTGGCACTTCAGAACCTCCGTCGGCTACTCGATGAGCAACCCATTCTCTTCCAACGCATTCCCCACCTGCGTGGCATCCTCGCCAGCCTTGTGGAGAAAGAAGAGACCCAAAGCCAGACTTCAGACCTCACTTTGACGGTCTCCGTGTTGAGTTTCAGCTACAAGCAAGGCCTTCCCATCGACCCCTCCGGCAATGGCGGCGGATTCATCTTCGACTGTCGTGCCCTCCCCAATCCCGGACGCGAAATCCAATACAGGGCATATACCGGCAAGGACCGCCCTGTCATCGACTTCCTTCGGCAGCAGCCCCCGGTGGACGAATTTCTATCCAACGTCAAAAATCTTGTTGCCCAGAGTGTAGACAAATACATCTCCCGTCGCTTCACCTCTCTTCAGGTGGCTTTCGGATGCACCGGGGGACAGCACCGGTCCGTCTATTGCGCCGAGCAGGTCGCCCACTGGCTATCCCAGACCTGGCCCGACATCCGCGTAGTCATCTCCCACCGCGAGCAATAGTGTCTGTCGTCCCCTGCATAGGGTTGAGGGTAGGGGAGAGACCGCCTGCTCTCTAACAAAACTTTGCCCCTGCGTCACCCTCCCCGGCTGTACTATCGCTGCCAAAGACCCGACACACGCCATTGTCTACATAGTCCTTTTCGTTTGTGGCACAAATGATTATGACTGCACGAATGCCAGACGGAAATTATTTTTTTCAGAATGTTGCTGCTATGTCATAAAATATTCGTATCTTTGCACTCGATTTTATGGTAGAAATAAAAAAAGTAATTTATTGATATGAAAGTAAAAACTATCATCCAGATTTTGCTGGCCGTCGTCATCCTCGGCCTCGCCTACATGATCTTCAACAGCATCCAGAAACCCATGCGTTTCGACACTGAGTACACCAAGCGCCGCGACGCCTGCGCCGAAAAGTTGAAAGCCATCCGCACTCTCGAAGAGGCCTACAAGTCGACTTATGGCACTTACACTGGCAGCTTCGACACCCTCTTCAGCCGTCTCATGAACGAGGACAGCATGAAAGTGGTCAGCAAGGTGAACAACTATGACAAGATTCCCGAAGGTGTCGACATCAACGAGGTCCCCGAGAGCGAAGCCATCAAAAACGGCTGGACAACCCGCCAGGTAGTCCTTGTCAATCCTATCGCCAATCTCCGCGAAACCGGCAAACTCAACACCACCGATGCCGTGACTGGCAAAATTCGCGAGTTCACCAACGAGGAAATCCTCAACTTGCGCTATGTGCCCTATCCCAGAAGCGAGAAATACGAATTTGAGCTTGCTGCCGATCAGATTTCAAAGAGCGGCATCATGGTTCCCGTTTTCGAGTGCAAGGTGCCTCTGGAGAAACTTCTGAAGGATATGGACGAGCAGCTGGTCGTCAATAAGATTGCCGAAATCCACGAAGTCAAAGACCGCTATGCTGGATGGAAAGTGGGCGACCTCAACCAGGCCATCACCGACGGCAACTTCGAATAATAAAAACGAAAAAAACAACATGTACCGTTGCAAAACTCTGATAGCCACCGACAAGGAGTTTGCTTCGAATGAAAAGAGACTATCCATTTGCCTACGGTCAAATGGATTTTCTTTTTCTGAAGTGACGCTTTCGGGAGTGCTGCTGACCTTTGGAGAAGCCGAGGGAGAGCATGCCTCGGCGATGACCGCCATCATGGCGGATGTCAAGGGCTTTCTCGCCTCGGTGGATGTCCGTCCGCTGGGCTATGCCTCCATGGAACTTGTCGTGATGAGCGACGAGAGCGTATGGGTGCCCGACGAACTCTATTCCCCCACGGCCCACCGGCAGTACCTCAAGGTTGTCGGAGGCGGAGCCACGGGCATCATGGCTGCTCCGTGCAAGTCTTTGGCCTCCACGGCGGTTTTTGCAGCCTCCGAAACCACGGCCATGGCCTTTAAGGTGGCTCTGCCTGGCCTTGTAGTGGTCAACCAACACGTCAAACTTGCGTCGCTCGACCTCGAGTCCCGCAGTGAGGCACACCCCTTGCTGGTCACCCATTGGCGCAACGGCGTCATTGACTTCGCCGCTTTCCGTGCCGGGCGTTATATTTTTGGCAATACCGTGTCCTTCTCCTCCGAAAGCGAGGCTCTCTTCCACACCGTAGAGGTGCTGAAAATCTTCGGGCTGGAGAATGCCGGCACCGAACTGCTCATGTGCGGCGATGTGGGTCGCGAACGTTTCGCCCTCCTTCGTCCCTACTTCCCACAGGCAACGCTCTACAACGGTCGCCACACCTCCTTTGTCAACCCCGAATTCAAGAAACTCCACACCTACCGCAACGCTTTGATACTATGAGAATCATTGCAGGAAACCTCAAGGGACGACGTCTCAACCCGCCTGCCAATCTCCCCGTCAGGCCCACTACCGACATGGCTCGCGAGAGCCTGTTCAACATCCTCAACAACTATGTGGACTACGAGGACAGCTCTGTCATGGACCTCTTCTCCGGCACGGGGGCTGTGGCAGTGGAGTTTATCTCGCGCGGCGTCCGAGAGGTGACGGCCGTGGACATCAACAGCGCTTGCACCGACTATATCAAGAGCGAGGCTTCTCGCCTCGACATCAGAAATCTCCATGTGGTCCGCGCCGATGTGTTCGACCTCCTGAAACGTGCTTCGCGCAAGTTCGACATTGTCTTTGCCGACCCGCCCTATGCCCTTGCCGACCTCGCCAAACTGCCCGGCCTTGTCTTCGAGCGACAGGTACTCACCGACGATGGCATCTTCATTCTGGAACATCCACGCGAGTACAGTTTCGAGGAACATCCCCGTTTCTGGCAGCATCGCAACTATGGCAAAGTCAACTTCACCTTCTTCGCCATGCAGCTTGGTGAGGAGTGAACAGTACTCGTGTGTCGTTTCGGACAATGTAAACACCGATTAAAAAAAAACAACAGATATGAAAGCAGTAGTTAAAACCAACTTCAACTTCCCGAAACAGAAGAGCCTCTATGTAGGCAAAGTGCGCGATGTCTACAACATCGACGACAAGTATATGGCCATGGTGGTCAGCGATCGCATCTCGGCCTTCGACGTTGTGCTGCCCAAAGGCATCCCTTATAAAGGACAGGTGCTGAATCAGATAGCTGCCAAATTCCTCGACGCCACCGCCGACATCCTCCCCAACTGGAAACTCGCCACCCCCGACCCGATGGTTACTGTGGGTCTGAAATGCGAGGGGTTCCGCGTGGAGATGATTGTCCGTGGCTACCTCGCCGGCAGTGCCTGGCGCGAATACAAGGCCGGCGCGCGCACGCTCTGCGGTGTGCCTCTGCCCGAGGGCATGGTGGAAAACCAGAAATTCCCCTCGCCCATCGTCACCCCCACAACCAAGGCCGATGAAGGCCACGACGAGAATATCAGCCGTGAGGAGATTATCCGCACTGGCCTTGTCTCCAAGGAGGACTACGACCAGCTGGAGCGCTACGCCCTGCAGCTTTTCCAGCGCGGCACGGAAATCGCCGCCAGCAAAGGTCTCATCCTTGTCGACACCAAATACGAGTTCGGCAAGCGCGACAGCAAAATCTATCTCATCGACGAAATCCACACCCCAGACAGCAGCCGCTATTTCTATGCCGACGGCTATGAGGAACGCCTGGCCCGCGGCGAGCATCAGCGCCAGCTCAGCAAAGAGTTTGTACGCGAATGGCTTATGGACAACGGCTTCCAAGGCAAGGAGGGTCAGCAGGTGCCGGAGATGACCGACGAAATCGTGAGCAGCATCAGCGAACGCTACATAGAACTCTACGAGCATATCACCGGCGAACGCTTCCAGAAAGCCGACGATTGCCCCGATGTGGCTGCGCGGATCGAAAAGAACGTCTCCGACTATCTTGCCACCCTCTGATGGAAATAGAGCGCAAATATCTTGTCAACTCTCTCCCAGAGCATTTGGAATCCTATCCTCATGTAGAGATTGAACAAGGCTACCTCTGCACATCGCCCACCTTGCGCATCCGCAAGATGGGCGATGTCCATGTCCTCACCGTCAAGGAGAAAGTGCGCAGCGCTTCGTCGGCCATTGTCAACAGGGAAGAGGAGTTCGCGCTCCCTGCAGAAAAGTATGTGGCCTTGCGTTCTAAGTGCGATGGACACATGGTCCGGAAAACGCGCTATTGCATAGACCTCCGCCGCAGCGAGTCCGACGGGCTTTACACCTCCCTCGTGGCCGAACTCGACCTCTTTCACGGCCTTCACGAGGGCTTGAGCCTCGTCGAGGTGGAGTTCCCCTCCGTCGAGGCCGCCGATGCTTTCCGCCCTCCGGCATGGTTTGGCGCCGATGTTTCCGCCGACCCTCGCTATCGCAACAGCCACTTGGCATTCAATGGATAAACACCTGCACATAGTATCGTTCAATGTGCCGCTTCCGGCGGACTATGGCGGCATCATCGATGTCTTCTATCGCCTGAAGTCGCTGAGTGCGATGGGGGTGAAAATCCACCTCCACTGCTTTGCCTACGGACGTCCGCCCGCTTCCGAGCTGGAACACTATTGCACGGAGGTCCACTACTATGCCCGCCGCATGTCGCCCCTGCTCATGCTGGGACGCCGTCCCTACATTGTCTCCTCGCGCGACAGCGCGGAGCTGCGTCGTCGTCTGGCGGCGGACGACCACCCCATCCTCCTCGAAGGCCTTCACTGCTGCGCCCTGCTGCAATACCCCGAGTTCAGCCACCGCCACATCATGGTGCGAGCACACAATGTGGAGAGCGACTACTACGCCCTTCTGGCCCAGGCCGAGACTTCTCCCCTCCGCAAAGTGTATCTGCGTTGGGAAGCCGGAAAAATCAGGCGGTTCGAGCCGGTGCTTTCCCATGCCCAGTGGGTCTTCGCTGTTTCCGATGCCGACATTCAGGCCTTCTCCGCCATGGGGTGCAGCAACCTGTCGGTCCTCACCTCTTCACATCCCTTCGACAGTGTCGCAAGCCACTGCGGACGAGGCGACTATGTGCTTTATCATGGCAACCTTGCCGTGGCGGAAAACTATCGTGCCGTCGAGTTTCTGGCCGACAACCTCTTTTCGTGTTGCAACCACACTTTCGTTGTGGCGGGCAACGAGCCGCCGCAGTGGCTCTGTGCCAAACTCCGGCGTCATGCCAACGTGCGTCTCGTAGCTTCGCCCGACGATGCCGCCATGCGCAGACTCGTGGCCGACGCACATGTCAACCTTCTCTACACCGCCCAGCCTACGGGTCTCAAACTCAAACTCCTCAACTCCCTCTTCAGTGGGCGCCACTGCTTGGTAAACAGCGCCATGGTGGCAGGCACCGCATTGGGGCAGCTCTGCACCGTGGCCGACAGCACCGGCGCGATGGCTTCCGCCCTCGACCGGCTGATGGCTGCCGACTTCGACGCTGCCGCCCTCGACCGTCGCCGTCACCTGCTTGAACCCCTCATCCCCGCCAATGCCAACCGCGCCATCTTCGACCAAATCTGAACCCAATCTCACCTCTCCATGAAGCGTATTCCTCACACTTTCACCATCGTTTTTGCACTCATCGTCTTTGCCGCCATGCTCACTTGGGTGGTGCCGGCAGGCGAGTTTTTGCGACAGAGCGTCGATGTGGGCGGCACTGTCCGCGAGGTGGTCGACGGCAACTCGTTCCACTACACCGAACGTTCGCCGCAGACCTGGCAGATTTTTTCAGCCCTTTTCAACGGATTTGTCGACAAGGCCGACATCATCGTCTTCATCCTCATGGTCGGCGGCGCCTTCTGGATTCTCAACAACAGCCGCGCCATCGATGTAGGGGTGATGGCTTTCCTCCGCAGCGTCAAACGCCTCAGCCGCTTCCGGCTCATCCGCTGGCTTGGCGTGGAGAACATCATCATCACGCTGGTAATGATTATGTTCAGCCTCTTCGGTGCCGTCTTTGGCATGAGCGAGGAGACCATAGCCTTCGTCGTGGTCTTCATCCCCCTGGCCATCCAGATGGGCTTCGATTCCATCGTCGGCGTATGCATGTGCTATATGGCTGCCCATATAGGTTTTGCCGGGGCAATGCTCAATCCGTTCACCATCGGCATTGCCCAAGGCATCGCCGGACTGCCTCTCTTTTCGGGACTCGAGTACAGGCTCTTCTGCTGGGCGGTGCTGACTGTCATAGGCATTGCCTTTGTCCTGTGGTATGCCCATCGCGTCAAAGCCAAACCCGGCTCCTCCCCGGTCCATGCGCTCGACGACTACTGGCGCAACCGTATGGAGGGCGACGGAGAGAGCCGCCTTTCCGTACGGCAGGGCTTCATCCTCGTCCTTTTCTTTGCCACCATCGTCGCCCTTGTGGTGGGGGTGCTCAAATTCGATTGGTATATATCCGAAATCTCCGCCCTCTTCCTCGCCATGGGCATCCTTGCAGGCATCATCGACCGCCAGGGTGCCGACGACATTGCCAAACTGTTCCTTGCCGGCTGCAAGGACATCCTTTCCGCCGCCCTCGTCGTGGGCCTCGCCAGCGGCATCATCTTCATCCTTAAGGACGGACGCGTCATCGACACCATCCTCTACGGCCTCACCCGGTCGCTCGCCCGTGTGGGCGAGGTCACCTCCCTCGGTGTCATGTATCTCTTCCAGACACTCCTCAACATCGTCATGCCCAGCGGTTCTGCCAAGGCGGCCCTCACTATGCCCATCATGGCGCAGTTCGCCGACCTCATCGGAGTCTCGCGTCAGACCACCGTCCTGGCCTTCCAGTTCGGCGACGGCTTCACCAACATGCTCACACCCACCAGCGGCGTCCTCATCGGTGTTCTTGGCATGGCCCGCATCCCATACGGCACATGGCTCCGTTGGGTGTGGAAATTCATCCTGGCCTTGATAGTCTTTGGTTTCATCCTTATGCTTCCCACGCTATGGTTGGATTTGCCCGGTTTCTGATGCACCGCCGCCGGTGCTTGGCTGCAGGAATGCTTTCCGTTCTCGGACTCCTGTCGGGTTCGTTCAATGTTGTCCGGTCGCAAGACACGGCCTATGTGCGGCGTGTCATCCGCGACCTCGCCTCGCCCGACATGTACGGTCGCGGCATGCAGCACCGTGGCGACTCCATCGCTGCCGCCTACGTGCGCAACGAGCTGATAGACATGGGGGTCAAACCCCTCTGCAAGGACTACTACCAGTATTTCCGCTTCCCCAACACCACCTCGCGGCCACCTATCGTCCGCGCGGGCTATCGCTCTCAGAACGTCTGTGGATACATCCCTGGCGAGACAGACTCCATGATTGTCTTCACCGCTCACTATGAGCACCTCGGCATGCACGGCGACACCATCTTCTTCGGCGCCCACGACAACGCCAGCGGCACCGCCGCCGTCCTCGACCTGGCGCGGACGCTCAGCAAGGTCCAGACCGATGCAGGTGCGCTCCGCTACACATACGTCTTCCTCTTCTTTGGCGGCGAAGAGGCCGGACTTATCGGCAGCGGCTTCTTCGCCGACATGCCGCTCATCAAGATGAACAAAGTCAAGCTCCTCATCAACATCGACCTCTTCTGCGGCGGCGAGGAAGGCCTCATGGTCGTCAACGCCAATGCTCGCGAGACGGCGCCGTATGTCGACCTCCTGCAACAACTCAACGAACACGAACTCAACGCCAGCGGCCTTTCCGCCACCGTCGCCGGACAGTCCGGCTACCACAGCTACGCCGCCAAGATAGGCCGTCGCGACAACGCCCCCAACTCCGACCACTACTACCTCAGCCAGCTCTGCCCCGCCATCTTCATCTACACCCTCGGCGGCCCTTATGGCGGCTACCACAGCCCCACCGACACCTGCGACAGCTGCGGCCTCGACCACTACCCCCGCTTCCTCACCCTCCTCCTCTCATTCCTTCAGCACCTGTAAACACATCACGCATAGCCTGTCCTGTCTCCGACGGCGACAAAGTGTATGGGGGCTGCAACATGAAAAAAAAGGTGCCGCCTTCGACAACTGATAGTGGAACAATCCCACCCGTTCAGGACCTTTCCGGCGCTTACGGTGCTTTTTGCTCCGTATTTCGCTGTGTTTAAAAGGGATGAACAACATACGAAACCCCTACCAACACCCTATCAACTCCTACCCAACTCCTACCACGGTAGGAGTTGATTGGGAGAGGGTAGGGGGTTGACTGCGGGATGGCACAACTTTTGTCGTTAGTACTACGCGAATACAGCACACACGGCATCTCGCATGATTAGACAGGGCAGAAAAAGAGACCAATAGGTCAAATTGCAGGCACGAAATTCCAGTTACAAGTGCAACGCTGAGTAGAAAAAAAAAAAGCACCAAAATTTGGTACTCTTCGATAAAATGACTATTTTTGCGTTGAAAATATGAAAAGATACAGCCACCTTACCAAAGAGCAAAGATACACAATTCTTCGCACACCCATACTCCTCCTGGGAGAAGGGGCTTATCTAGAACACGAACAAACTCGTCCGCCAGTACATCCCCAATGGCACCGATTTCTCAACCATCTCCGACGACTTCCTGCTACACGTCCAGACCGAACTCAATCTCCGCCCGAGAAAACTTTTGAACTTTTCCTCGCCTAAACAAAAATTCTTCCTATCTTTGCAAAACAGCGTTGCTGAATCTACACGGAAGAAAATGTCAAGAACGAGGGCAATAAAATAAAGAAAAATGCGTTAATACGGCAAAACAATAATGATTATGGCGACACTGACATTATCCTACGACGGACACAGCAACATAATGAAACACCTCATCGAGGCCATGCTGGCTGCCGGTGCGAAGGTGGTGCAGCCCGCGACTGAAGACGACGTTTTTTATTCCGACAAGAAGGCACTGCGCTCTTTCCGCAAAAGCGTGGAACAGGAGAAACAAGGACTTGCCCGCGAGGTGAGCCTCGACGATGTTAAACAAATGCTCAACCTGTGATGTACCGCTTAGAACTGACTCCAAGGGCAGAGGAAGAACTTGTGACGTTGGGCAAAAGCGGCGACAAGGCGAGCATCAAGAAAGTATACCGCCTCTTTGAGGAATTGCGACTGCATCCATACGAGGGCACGGGCAAACCCGAGCCGCTTGTGGGCGACTATGCTGGATACTGGTCGCGGCGCATCAACCAGAAAGACCGCCTTATCTACCGTGTAAAGGATGAAATCATCACAGTTACGGTGGTGCAGGTCGGACAACATTACAAGGACAATTGACAAAGTACAGGCTTCACTGCTAATGCCCCGTCGGCGGTGAAAAACTCGCCGCCCTGCACTATGTCTATATTATGAAGAATGACTAACAGAATGTATGATATAACAATTGAGGGTGAAAAACAGACTATCAAAATTAAGAAAACATCTCCAATCAATCCAAATAAAAAGGAAGTCGACACAACCAAACTTTACCATAGAATTGTGGGGATTGTACTAGGGTTGTGGGGGTTATTTTGTGCTATAGTTCCTATCATTTCACTCTTGCTTCCTGATGATGAGTCTGAACCTACTGGACTTATTTCTGCTTTTCTTATGGGAACGGCTTCTCTAATTGGAGCATATTATATACTGAAAAGAACATCGTCTAAATAAATCAAATAAATATCAAGGGGGCATTTAATTGAATCTTGATGATTATGAGTGATTTGAAGAAATAAAATCTCTTTTTTGTGCGATTTTGAATGCTGATTTGGAAATAAGGGGGCTACATTGATGGTTTTTAACTAAAAATATTGCATTATTTTTCTGTCATTCAAATAAATATTCGGATCTTTGCACCATAATTGAAAACACGACGTAATGGACAAATTTTAGGCTGGAATCCATGCAACTCCTATAATAATTAGAGAGATACAGCGTTCAAAGGTTATGAATAAAAAATTTGCATTCACTGTGGCAGTCCGATAACGAAGAAAAACGGCAAGGTGAACGGACGCCAATTGTACAAATGCCATGCCTGCGGGAAACAATTTCTTGGCGGGAACCGTATGGATGTTGCCGAATTATGGCGGGAGTATTCCGAGCTAAAACAGACATATGCCCAACTGGCGGAGAAATACGGATGTTCTCCACGCACCGTCAAACGGAGGCTTGACGCATATACTCTTCCTCAAGGCAAGGCGGAGCCGAACAGGGTCGTGGTGGTGATGGACACAACCTATTGGGGCAGGAAGTACGGTGTGATGCTGTTCAAGGATGCGCTGACGGGCA
>JAFVAM010000099.1 GCA_017480525.1 Bacteroidales bacterium
CGACGTGGCCTCCGCGGCCATCCGCCTCTACCCGAACCCCGCCACGACGAGCGTGACGATAGAGGGCGTGGAGGGCAGCGCCACGGTGACGATAGTGGACATGAACGGTCGCGAGGTCTACAGCGCCGGTACGCAGGCCTCCAACCAGCAAATCGACCTCACTGGCCTTGCCCAGGGAGCCTACTTCGTGCGCATAGCCACGGAGCAGACCACCGCTATCCGCAAGCTCATCGTGAGATAGACCCTACAACGGGACTTGCAGTCCCGCCACCCATAAGTCCGACGGACTGAATGGACACAGGCAGGGGAAGAGGCCGCTGGCCTCCTCCCCTGCCAACTTAAACTGGCAAACCGCAACCCCGGAGGGGCGACAGGAAAAAGACAATCAAAATCTCCTGCCACCCCTCCGGGGTTTTTTAATAACGGTTGCTGTCCCTCGTCCGGGAGTCGGATGCGCTCCACCCACCACCCTCCAGCTCCAAAAACATGCAAAAATGCATCATAACACACATGTTGTCAATAATTTAAATGATTTTTGTGTTTGCAACATGCTGAAAAACAGCATCAAAGAGGTATCAACACCGTATCATCTACCTATCAACACCGTATCATCACCCTACCAACTCCTACCTCAGTGGGAGATGACAGGGCGTTGGCAGGGCGAGGGGTAGGGTGTGGGAGAAGCCGGGGGCGGGGAGGAATGCCACTGTGGCGCAAAGGGCAAAAAGAACCCCGCAGGGCGACAGGAGGCTGTCCTGTCAATCCCTGCGGGGTACTCTTCTTTTTCTCGGTTTGGCTTTCCGGGAACTATCTTGCAAGCTTGCGGCTTGCGTAGCGAGGGTTTATTTCACCACTTCGGCTTCGACGTATTCGGTGTCCTTCTCTTCGAGGGTGCGGCGGGCGGCCTCGAAGTAGTCCTCCACAAGGTTGAGGCCTGCGAGAGCCGTGAAGCTGGCGCAGCCGATGGAGAGGAAGGAGAGGCCGAAGAGGATGCTCAGAATGGTGGGGGCGAGGTCGGGTACGAAGATGCTGCAAGCTCCGAAGGCTATGGTCAGCAGTCCCAGCAGCAGCATGAGCCACCAGCCTTTGGATTTGGCACGGTAGTATTTGATGGTGTTGAGGCTGAAGTCGATGCCTTCGAAGAGAATGAAGACACCGAGCAGGATGGCGATGATTTCGGGGTGGATGACGATGAGCACGCCGAGGGCCACCATGAGCACTGTGGCCGAGAGGGCCGTGGTCTCGAGTGACCGGAGTGTGGCCTTGTACTGGAGGAAGAAAAAGACGAGGCCTGTGATGATGACCACCACGCCGGCAATCTTGGCGAAGACCTCCATAGTGTCCATAGGGAAGCAGAAGCAGAGGATGCCGAGTGCGGCGAAGGCGATGCCGCGGATGATGAGGCTGATTTTTGTGTTCTTGAACATGGGGCTATCTTTCTTGTTTGTTGGGGGTGGGTTTTACGGCGGCGGGCGTGGCAATGCTGGCGCGCATGTCGGTGTCGGCCTGGATGTTCTTCATGCGGTAGTAGTCCATGATGCCGAGGTTGCCGCTGCGGAAGGCTTCTGCCATGGCCAGGGGTACTTCGGCTTCGGCCATGATGACCTTGGCGCGGGCTTCCTGGGCTTTGGCTTTCATTTCCTGTTCGGAGGCCACGGCCATGGCGCGACGCTCCTCGGCTTTGGCCTGGGCGATGTTCTTGTCGGCGTTGGCCTGGTCCATCTGCAGTTGGGCGCCGATGTTCTTTCCCACGTCGATGTCGGCGATGTCGATGGAGAGGATTTCGAAGGCGGTGCCGCTGTCGAGGCCTTTCTGCAGGACGAGTTTTGAGATGCTGTCGGGGTTCTCAAGCACCTGCTTGTGGCTCGTGGCGCTGCCGATGGAGGTGACGATGCCTTCGCCCACGCGGGCCAGGATGGTCTCCTCGCCGGCTCCGCCGACGAGCTGCTTGATGTTGGTGCGCACGGTGACGCGGGCTTTGGCGATGAGCTGGATGCCGTCCTTGGCCACGGCAGTGACGGGAGGAGTGTCGATGACCTTGGGGTTGACGGAGGTCTGCACTGCTTTCAGCACGTCGCGTCCGGCAAGGTCGATGGCTGTGGCGGTCTTGAAGTCGAGATTCATGTTGGCCTTGTCGGCACTGATGAGGGCGTTGACGACGGAGGCCACATGGCCGCCGGCCAGATAGTGCGCCTCGAGGTCGTTCTGCTTGATTTTCAGGCCTGCCTTGGAGGCGGAAATCATATTGTTGATTATCACTGTGGGCGGCACCTTGCGGAAGCGCATGAAGATGAGCTGCACGAGGTTGACGTGCACACCCGAAATGATGGCCTGGAACCAGATGCCCACGGGAACCAGATAGAGGAGGATGATGACTGCTATGGCAATCACTCCAACGAGAATCATTGTACCTACTGTCATGATGTTTTGTTTTTTTAGGGTTTGCTAAATGTTAATACTTGCTTTTCAATGCTCGAACCTTTTGTCGTCGGCTTCGCGGACGTCGATGCGGTAGCCTTCGATAGCCACGACCTCAATGGGGCGGTCGGGGTCGATGAACTTGTTGACGGCGTGGACTTCCACCTGCTCGCCCTCGATGAGGGCTTTGCCCGTGGGGGCGAGGCGCGAGATGGTGGTGCCGCGGGTGCCGGGCTTCACGGCGGGTTCCAGCTGGTTCACTTTGCTGTCGCTCTCCTCGTTGAGGCTGAAACGGTTCCATGTCTTGGTCTTGAAAATCCAAAGGAACGTCAGAAGGCAGAGTGCGAAGGCGCAGAGGAGGATGATGGTGCCCACGCGGGTGCCGTAGAGCAGATAGCTCTGCCACACGCCGAAGCCTATGGCGGCCACGCCGACGGTTCCGGCAATGCCGCCGGGCAGGATGAGCACTTCCAGCGCCAGCAGGACGACGCCGACGATGAGGACGATGATGAGGATGGTGGTGTTCATATTTCAGGGTTTAAAGTTTAGACATCAGGCTATGATTTGAGTGCGCTGATTTTCAGCTTTCAATATTCAACAATTTCCGATGTGAGTTGTTTGTTGAGGAGGGCGGTGTGCATGGGGAGGAGGTCGGAGTAGGAGCCGTGTTTGACGGTGCATTTGCCGTGGCAGTGGACGAGGATGGCACACTGTTCGGCCTGCTCGGCGGTGTGGCGGCAGATGTCCATGAGGGCTTTGATGACGTAGTCGAAGGTGTGTACGTCGTCGTTCCACAGCACGAGGGAACTGCCGTTGTCCTCCAGCACGTCGGTCTCGCCGTCGGCCTGCGGGCTTACATAGGGTTTCTCTGTCTTTTCGTTGTTCATTTCAATTTTTCAGCTTTCAATTCTCAATTAGCGCCACGGCCTGTGCGGAGATGCCTTCTTCGCGGCCTTCGAAGCCGAGGTGTTCTGTGGTGGTGGCCTTGACGGATACCTGTTGCGGGGCGATGCCGAGGGTGGCGGCGATGTTGCGGCGCATCTGTTCGATGTGTGGAGACAGCTTGGGACGCTGGGCCACGATGGTGGAGTCGATGTTTCCGATGCGGTAGCCTTCGCTGGCAAGGAGGTCGCCCACATGGCGCAGGAGTTTCAGACTGCTGATGCCGCGGTATTGTGGGTCGGTGTCGGGGAAGTGTTTCCCGATGTCGCCCAAGGCTGCCGCGCCGAGGAGGGCGTCGCAGATGGCGTGGAGCAGCACGTCGGCGTCGCTGTGGCCTATCAGGCCATGGGTGTGTTCGATGCGCTCGCCGCCGAGCCACAGCGGAAGCCCCTCGCCGAGGGCGTGCACATCGTATCCTGTTCCTATCCGGGTCATGGGTTTTCGGTTTTCAGTTTTTTTTCACCGCGTGGGTTTCATGTCGAGACCGATGCTGACGCGGACGGTGTTGGCCAGCGAGTTGGTGGAGATGGTGGTGGTGGGGATGAGGTAGGAGAAGTCGCCGGAGAAGTAGCTGTAGCGGATGCCTACACCGACGGTGGCATACTGGCGGCCGCCCTTGTTGGCATGCTCGTAGAAATAGCCTGCACGGACGGCAAAGGTCTCGGAGTACCAGTATTCGGCACCTGCGGAGACCTGAATCTCCTGCAGTTCCTCCTGCAGGCCGCCGGGAGCGTCGTTGAACGACTGCAGGGCCCCCGCGATGACGCCGGTGTTGCGCCAGTCGGCCCAGGCCTCGGTGTCGTCGCGCAGCGGGGGCGTGGGGACAAGGAGCTTGTTGAGGTCGAGCATGACGGAAATCTTGTTGTATTCGTCAATCTTGTTGGTGTAGCGACCGCCGAGGCGCAGGTTGGAGGGGAGGAACTCCTTGGTGTTGTCGTCTTCGGAATAGGAGAGTTTGGCGCCGAGGTTGGAGATGAAGGCTCCGAGGGCGAAATCCTGGGTTTCGTCGATGGACTGCTGGTAGTAGAGACCGATGTCGGCGGCCAGCGAGTTGGCGGCCTGCGTGGTGGTGTTGTCGTCGCCGGTGAGGGTGACGCCGTTGGTGAGGTCGGAGCGCAGGAAGCGTCCCGTGGCTCCCAGCGAGAGGTTGTCCGTGACTTTCAGGGCGTAGGTGGCGTCGATGGTGAACTCGTTGGGGTGCATCGTCATAATCTTGTTGCCCTCGATGTCGGTGTTGTCCACGTCGCCGAGGGTGAAGTAGGTGAGGCTGGCTGCGGCGGTGCTTCGGCTGTTGATGCGGTAGTAGCCCGCGAGGTAGAAGAGGTTCATGTCGCCCACCATGAGTTTTCGCAGCCAGGGTGTGTAGGTGGTGTAGGCGCCGGCGGCGCCGTCGATGAAGGCGAACTTGGCGTTGTTCCAGTGGGCCGAGTAGGCATCGGGTGTCGTGGCTGCGCCCACATCGCCCATGCCGCCGGAGATGGCGTCGGGGGCGACGAGGATGATGGGCAGACCGGTGGAAATGAAGTTCTTCTCTTGTCCGAGTTCCGAATACTGGGCGCTGAGCGTACCGCCCAGGGCAATGAGCATGGTCAGGAAGGTCAGTTTTTTCATTGCTGTGTGCGTTCTATGCGTTCTTTTTTTGCTATATTAACGGAGGTGATTTGCTTTTATTGTGTCAGCGGACAATACATTTTGCCGTCTTCTGGTGGGTCTCGCCGTCGCTGTCGGTCATCACCATGCGGGCGAGGTACAGCCCACGCGGCAGTGTGGCGACGTCCCACACCACGGGTCCCACAAGGAAGCCCTCCTCCGAGACAGGCGGAGTGCATGTCATCACCTTCTGGCCTCGGCTGTTGTAGACCTGCAGCTCGGCCGAGGCTATGGAGGCGGGACTGTTGACGCGGAGTGTGAAGGTGGTCTGCGTGGTGGCGGGGTTGGGGGTGCAGGCGAGGTCGGAGAAGGCCAGCGTGTCCAGACTGCGCACGACGAACTGCACCGTGGCTGTGGCCGAGATGCCGTAGATGTTCCACGCCTTGACGCGGACGCTATGGCGCCCCGGCGCGAGGTCGCGGAGCGTGTAGCTCACGTAGCCTCCGCGGCTGTCGAGGATGTCCTGCTGGTAGAGGTCGTTGAGGACAATGAGACTGTTGGGGTTTTCGTCGAGGGTGGCGGTGATGTCGTGGCCCAGGCCGGCGCCGATGTTGATGCCTGCTGAGTCGAAGAGGTGGGCCACGAGGGTGGGCGAGGGACCGGTGAGGCTTCCCTGGCGGAAGTTGCTGTCGCCCATGAAGAGGCTTATCTCGGGGGCCGGGGCGTTGTCGTGGTCCTCCTCGCTGATGCCGCCGAGTTTCAGACGGCTGAAACTGCCGGTGGCATGCTCGTAGGAGGAGGTCTTGGCGTAGTGGCTCACCTTGGCGTAGGCATACTGGTAGGCCACATCCTTAGGCACGACAAACGAGTACTCGAAGCGGCCGCCCTCGATGGGGTGGCTGCCTTTGTAGATCACGTTCTTTTGCTGCCAGAAGGCCACCTCGGTGCCGGGGTTGTCGTTGGCGAGGGTGGAGGAGCGCACCTCGCGGTCGTAGACGATGGGGTAGAGGGTGCCGTCGAAGTCGCTGAGGAGCCTTCCGTCGCCGTCCTCCACCACGCCGCTCACCGTCACGCGCGAAAGCACGTCGGCTTGCATGTCGGTGCTGTCGTCGACGGGGATGGCATTGATGTGCGTCACGCGCACGTGGTTTTCCGGCTGGCTCAGGCGCAGTGCGGGGTCGCCGATGAGGTTGATGGCCATGGAGGTCGCCGTGCGGTTCTTGGCCATGCGCAGGGCGTCTCCGATGGTGTTGGAGGGGTTCATCGCGAAGAGTACCACGTCGCGGTTGAAGCGTTCGTCGTGGTGGATGGGGCGCGAGGCGCTGATGACGGCAATCATGGCCGACGACGCGAGGACGCAGGCCTCGGCACCGCAGTCCTCGTCGGGCAGGTCGTAGCGTCCGTAGGAGCAGGTGCTTGTGACGAAGAGCGGCATACGGTCGCCGTTGCGGTAGCCCGCCACGTCGGAGAGTTCTATGTAGCGTTCCGTGCCGATGTATGCGGTGGATCCATGGCCTATGTAGTTGAGCAGCAGGCATCCGTAGTTCATGCGCTGCCGCAGGGCGTTGTTGAGGTCGGGATAGTAGGAGCCTATGGCGCCGGACTGCTGGTGGTATGCGTCGGCGTAGAGGCGGTCGATGTTGATTTGCGGCATGTCGCGCTTGAGGCTGGTGGCGATGGTCTCCGAGGAGTGTGCGAAGAGCGAGTCGCCCGGACGGCCGGGGTCGGCGTCGTCGGCCAGCAGGGCCACGACGTTGCGCCAGTCGCCACGCGCGCCCTCGTCGTCAAGGTCGCGCCGCGTGAGGTAGCGCTCCACCTTGTCCACCAGATGCCGCGCCTCGGCGGTGTCCTTGGCGGGCATCCGTCCCACGCTGACCTCCAGGGTTTCCGACGTGCTTCCGTGTCCAGTGGGCGAGAGGTAGCCCAGGATGTCGTCGCAGGAGTAGGAGGCCCCCTCGTCATCGAACGAGAACGGGGTCTCGTATACCGCCACCGTCGGCAGGTTACTGCCAAGAAGGTCGCGGTTGTCGAAGTTGGCTTTTCCGAAGATTGCCATGTATCGCGGCGGACGCTGGGGGTGCCGTTCCTTGAGGTCGCGCAGCAGCGACCGAAGCGCAATGGGGTCCGGTTTGCCGGAAGAGTACTCGTTGTACACCTCTTCGTCGTTGACCACAAGCGTCGCCATGCCGTCGAAGAGTTCGTGCAGCCCTGCCAGCCGTTCGGCCTGCTGGCGGAAGAGGGGATGGGTGACGACCACGAAGTCGCAGGCCTCGGCGCCGTGGAGGTCTTGCGGCGCCACCTCGTCGATGGCGGTGGGGGTGAAGTAGGCATAGTCGTCGAAAGCCACGTAGCGCCGTGCCTCCGTGGTGCTGTCGCTCCAGCGGTCGGAGGCGATGGCCATCTCGCGCTCTTGTCCGGTGTGGCTCACTTCCCACACGCGGGCCTCGCCGAGACCCTCCAGGACGAAGGCCGCCGTCGACCCCAGGTGGCGGTCGTTGCGTATCACCGTCTGCCCGCTGCTGAAGGTCAGCCGGCTTTCGGCGTTGAGCTCTATGAAGTCGAGGTAGCCCGTGCCGGTGTTGTCCGACGGCGTGTAGGAGAGGGTGAAGGTGTAGGCCTGCTGCGCTGTGGCGGGCTGGCCGAGGAAGGTGCGGTAGAGGGAGCTGGCTGCCACCGTTTCCGTCTGGTTGTAGCCCGTGGTACCCAGGGAGAAGGCGGCGTTGGTGCTGCCGGTGCTGGCCACGGCCCAGCGCAGCCTGACGCCGCCGGTCACGGTCCCCGGAAGGCGCAGCTCGAAGGTGCGCTGCGGCAGCACGGTGCTGAATTTCTCCCCCAGCCAGGTCTGCCCCGTGCGGTAGATGTTCACCAGGTCGTGCTCCACATGGGCCACCACGGCGAAGTCCTCCATCGTCGTGTCGGACGCCACGGCGGCCGCCGTGGCGATGCGCACCGGCGCAGGGGCGCTCGTGGTCAGAAAATAGCAGTTGGCGTTGGCATACGCATGTTGTTCGAAGACCCACCGGCGCAGGCCGCCGTCGTAGGTCCACCGCGCGGTGCCTTCGCCGAAGAAGAGTACCTCGTCGTCGCGGTCGAAGAGGCCGTTGCCGTTGATGTCTCTCACCTCGATGCGCAGGGGTTGAAGGTCGCCGGTGGACACGAGCCTGTTCTCCGTCGAGAGCATGGCGCCGCCGGCGCCGTAGACGCCGATGCTGTCCACCCTCACCCCCTCGAGAGACGGCACGTCGCGGGTGGTGATGCCGTAGATGCCCTCCTGCTCCACCGTCAGCCGCCACCAGCGGCCCGTCGATAGCACCGAATGGTTCTGCGCGCAAACGGCTCCGCTGAATGCCAGCATGAATATGATGATGTTTCTTTTCACCTCTTTTTCCTTTTTTATTCCTCTCAACAACGCGGTTTTATTTTTTTTATTGTTTCCATATTGTATTATGTCTTTTCTTTTTTTTTGTTCATTTGCTGCCGGGAAGGACTTTTTTCGTATCTTTGCGGTCCTAAACTCACGGTGGCAGACGCTATGAAGGTCGAATTGTCAGCGCATTACACCTATCGGAACATCGTCCGTTCCGTCCTGCCGAGCATCGCCATGGTGCTTGTCACGTCGGTCTATTCCATCGTCGACGGCTTCTTCATCTCCAACTTTGCCGGCAAAAGCGGCTTCGCGGCCATCAACCTTGTGTGGCCCGCCATGATGATGGTCGGCGCCCTGGGACAGATGGTGAGCGCCGGCGGTGCCTCGCTGGTGGCCAAGCTCAAGGGCGAGGGCTATCCCCACAAGGCCGACCGGGTGTTTTCCATGCTGGTGGCCGTGGTGGCGCTCTCCGGCGTGGTCCTCGCCGCCCTCATGGCCCTCTTCGCCCCGCAGGTGGCGCGCCTGCTGGGGTCCGACGAGGCCATGCTGCCCGAATGTGTGCTCTACACTCGCATTTGCATGGCCGGCATGCCTGCCTTCATGACCCAGATGGCCTTCCAGGCCTTCTATATGGCCGCCGAACGCCCCCAGCTCGGCACCGCCATGGCCGTCGTCGCCGGCGTCATCAACATCGCCCTCGACGCGCTCCTCGTCTGGGCGCTCGGCATGGGCGTGGCCGGCGCCGCCATCGCCACCGTGGCCTCGCAGGTCGTCGGCGGGGTCTTCCCCCTTTGGTATTTCTCCTCCAGCCGCAACCGCGGCTCCCTCCGCCTCGTGCACACACGCATCCTGTGGCGCTACGTGGGGCAGGCCTGCTCCAACGGCCTCAGCGAGTACGTCAGCAACATCACGCTCAACATCGTCTCCATCGTCTACAACCTCCAGCTTATGCGCCACCTCGGCGAAGACGGCGTTGCCGCCTACGGCATCGTCATGTACATCTCCTTCATCGCCGCCTCCATCCTCATCGGCTACAACATCGGCATCACCCCCATCATCGGCTACCACTACGGCGCCCGCCATGTGTGGGAATTGCGCAGCCTTTTCCGCAAGTCGCTGGTGGTCATCGCCGTCGCAGGGACTGCCATCGCCCTCCTCTCCGAACTCCTCAGCTCCCCCATAGCCCGCCTCTTCGTGGGCTACGACGCCGCCCTCGCCGCCCTCACCGTCCGCGCCCTGCGCATCTATATGCTCTGCTTCCTCATCTGCGGGTGGAACATGTTCGTCTCCGCACTCTTCACAGGCCTCAACAACGGCCTCGTCTCGGCCGTCGACTCCTTTGCCCGCTCCCTCGTCTTCGAACTCGGCGCAGTGCTCCTGCTGCCCCCGCTCGTGGGCATCGACGGCATCTGGTGGGCCGTCAACGTTTCCGAGGGCTGCACCCTCCTCCTCTCTGCCTTTCTCGTGGCCCGCTTCGCCCCCCAGCTGGTCCGCCGCCGCCGCTGAAACCTTCCATGGAAAGCCTTTTTGTGCAATTTTCTTGCACACTCTCGTCGTATAAACTCCGTTTTGTGGTTCAATAGGCTGTATATCATTTGTTTCGCATCGGAGACAAGCCCCTGCCATCTCCCTACCAACACCCTATCAACTCCTACCCAACTCCTACCATGGTAGGACTTGATAGGGTGTTGGTAGGGTGTTGGTGGGGTGTTGGTACGGCTTTGGTGTGGTGTTTTTACCACACATCTTTTTTTTTGAAAAAAATCTTTCCGTCGCACAATAATATTTTTTTTTCGGAGTTATATAATGGTTTTTGGCCCCGTAGTTCAGCTGAATAGAACGTCGGATTCCGGTTCCGAAAGTCGTGGGTTTGAATCCCGCCGGGGTCACTGGTATGAGAAGGACAGTGGGTTGTTGACAGCCCGCTGTCCTTTTTTCCGATTATGCAATAGAAATATGGAAAAGAAAACCCATCCCTTTCTCCAGCTGCTGATGCTGATGCTGTTTATGGTTGTCCTTCTCTTTGTGGGCAGCATGCTGACCTTTCTATTGTCCATTCCCAACGGCGAAGCGCCCGGCGACGAGGCCGCCGCCCTGGGCGGTCTGGCGTTGGTCCAGCTGCTCTCTTTTGGCCTTCCGCCTGTCGTTGTGGGGCTGATATACCACAATCAGGAATTGCGTTCTTTTTTCAGAGCCGATCTCTCGGGACGGAAGTGGCTGCTGGGTTTGGTGGGTGTAGTGGTGCTGCTTTTGCTGCTGCCGCTCAACGACTGGCTTTCTGTGTGGAACGAGGAGGTCCATTTCCCCGAGTCGTTGTCGGGGATGGAGGAGTCGCTGCGCAGGGCAGGGCAGAAGTCGCAGGACTTCACCATGCTTCTCATGAGCCGCGCGCCGCTTCCATTGTCGCTGCTCTGCATGGCGCTTGTGCCGGCGGTGTGCGAGGAGCTTTTCTTCCGCGCCGGTGTGCAGAACTTGCTGCAGCAGTGGTTCTCGCGTCCGAAGGGCGACGGCACGGGGGCGACTGTCGGGGTGCATGTCGCCGTGTGGGTGACGGCGGCGGTTTTCAGCCTTTTCCACGGCGAGGTCTTTGCTTTCCTGCCCCGTCTGCTCATGGGTGCCCTGCTGGGTTACCTCTATGTGGGCGGCGGGTCGCTGGTGGTCAACATGACGGTGCATTTTGTCAACAATGCCATCGTTGTGGTGTTCTCTTGGCTCTACTTCGCCCGGGAGTGGGGGATGGACCCCACGGATTCCCTCGGATTGCCGTGGACGCTGACGCTGGCCTGTTCGGCGGCTGCCGTGCTGCTGTTTGTCCTCACTTTTGGTAAAAGATTAAAAATTAGTAATTAGAGACCCCTCTGCAACCCTTTTTCCGGCCAAGGAACGCTGATTGAAATGGAAAAAGTGATAGAATGTAGATGTTTGATAATAAATGATTTGTGTGTTTAATAAATGTTAAAAATAGGCTTCGCGGCAAAAAAATATTCTCCGAATGAAAAAAAAGTGCTATCTTTGCACTCCGATTTTGTTTGAGAAACAATAAAATAAAGATTAACAAATAAAAAATATTTACAGAAATGACAAAGGCAGAAATCGTAGCTGAAATAGCTCAGAAAACCGGTATCGAGAAGAACGTCATCCAGGCTACTGTCGAGGAGTTCATGACCGTTATCAAGGAGAGCCTCTCCGAAGGCGAGAACGTGTATCTGCGTGGTTTTGGCAGCTTCATCGTGAAGAAGCGCGCCGAGAAGACTGGCCGCAACATCAGCAAGAACACGACCATCATCATCCCCGCTCACAACATTCCCGCTTTCAAGCCCGCCAAGACTTTCATGCAGGATGTGAAGAAGAAAGTTAAATAAACATCAAAACAATAAAGAACTATGCCGAACGGAAAGAAGCACAAAAGACACAAAATGTCTACCCACAAGCGCAAGAAACGCCTGCGTAAGAATAGACACAAGAAGAAGTAAGTCCGCGTGCACCAGGGGTGCGCAGTGAACATACTTGTTCGGGAAAAAAGCTAAAACAAATTACACACCGGCAGCAGCTCTGCTTGGTATGTAGTTTGTTTTGCTTTTTTAGGTTTGCCGGTTCTGTTTTTTTCGAGGTGCGGATGTGGGGGGTGAGACGCGTGATGGGTAGGAATCGGGCGACGAGGAAAGTTTCGGAATAATATAATTTGTAATATAAGAAAAACTATTATTTTTTTGTACCATTGGATAAGGAATTAGTCATATCATCATCCGAAGGCGAAGTGCAGATTGCCCTCCTTGAGGACAAGAAACTTGTGGAGCTTCACAAGGAGAAGACCACGGGACAGTATGCCGTCGGAGACATTTTTTTCGGCAAAGTCAAAAAAATCATGCAGGGCCTCAACGCCGCCTTTGTGGAAGTGGGCGGCGACAAGGAGGGTTTCATGCACTATCTCGACCTGGGTCCCGACTATGGGTCGGTGGACAAATATCTCCGTCTGGCCATGAACGGCGACGCTTCTGCCGCCACGCTTGCCAACTTCAAGATAGAACCTATCCTGCCCAAGGCGGGCAATCTGGGCAATGTGCTCAAGGTGGGTCAGCCCGTGCTGGTGCAGGTCACCAAGGAACCTATCTCCACGAAGGGACCCAAGTTGACAGGCGACATTTCCATTGCCGGACGCTATCTGGTGCTTACGCCTTTCTGCAACAAGATTTCCATCTCGCAGAAAATCAGGGGAGGGGAGGAGCGCAATCGCTTACGCCGCCTGCTGCAGAGCATTCGTCCGCAGAATTTCGGTGTCATCGTGCGCACCGTTGCCGAAGGCCGCACTGTTGCCGAACTCGACGCTGACTTGCGCCACCTCATGGACTGCTGGGCCACGATGACCGGGAAACTCAAGCGCGTCAACGCGCCCACCAAGGTCCACGCGGAACTCGGCACCACCACGGCACTCTTGCGCGACGTACTCACCGACGACTTCAACACCATATATGTCGACAATGCCACCCTCTGCAGCGAGGTAAAACAGTTCGTCAAGACCATCGACCCCGGCATGGAGGACATCGTTAAGCACTACAAGCTTGAGACGCCCATTTTCGACCAATTCGGCATCTCGCGCGACATCCGCCGTGCTTTCGGCAAGATTGTCACCATCCGCTCCGGGGTGTATCTCTACATCGAACACACCGAGGCCATGCACGTCATCGATGTCAACAGCGGCAATCACATAAAAGCCGGCAGTGGACAGGAGGACACCGCACTGCAGGTCAATATCGAGAGTGCCGTGGAGATAGCCCGCCAGCTGCGCTTGCGCGACATGGGAGGCATCGTCATCGTCGACTTTGTGGACATGAACAAGGCCGAAAACCGCAAGAAACTCTTTGACGTGATGGCCGAGGAGATGAAGCGCGACAAGGCCCGCCATACTATCTTGCCACTCAGCAAGTTCGGCCTGATGCAAATCACGCGTCAGCGTGTACGTCCGGCCATGGAGGTCGACGTGCAGGAAAAGTGTCCCATGTGCGACGGCACTGGTACCATCAAGAGTAGCCTGGTGGTGGTGGACGAGATAGAGGCCAGCCTCAGGTATCTCCTCACCTCCGCCAACGAGAAACGCCTCACTCTGGTCACGCATCCGTATGTATATGCCTACCTGACCAAGGGTTGGTTCAGGAGCATGCAGTGGCAGTGGCGACGCAAATATCATGTGAACCTCAAAATGGAAGCATCGGAGAAATACAGCCTGCTGGATTTCAAGTTTTTCCATGCGAGTGGAGACGAAATATCCATGTAGCGAAAAAAACGGAAGAATGAAGGACACGGCAGCAAAGGGCACCCTCAGGGCCGGGAACGGCAGGCGTTTGATGCGCGGTGTCTGCCTGTTTGCCTTTTTTCTGTTTGCCGTGTTCAACAGCCTCCCGGCACAGACGCGTGGACTCGATGTCTCCAAGTTCCAGGGCAATATCAACTGGACCAAGGTGGCCAAGGACAAGACGGTGAAGTTTGTCTACATCAAGGCCACCGAGGGAACCTCCATACAGGATCCATATTACAAGACCAATGTGGCCAAGGCCAAGAAGGCGGGGCTGCTGGTGGGCAGCTATCATCTCTACAGTTCGAAGACTACAGCCTACCAGCAGTTTGCCAATTTCAAGAAGATGGTGAAGAAGAGTGAGCAGGACCTCATCCCTGTGCTCGACATCGAGGGGCACCACGTCCACCGGCTGGATATGAAGCGTGTGGACAAGTTGTTGGAACTCATGGAGAAAGAATATGGCGTAAAGCCTATGATCTACACCAGCGAAAAACTCTACAAGGTTCACCTCAGTGGCAAGAAATACAGCAAATACCATATCTTCATCGCCAACTATCGCAGCTATCCCAAGGTGCGATTCACCTTGTGGCAGTACACCGAGACAGGCCACATCAGCGGCGTCAATGGCTATGTGGACATCAGCAAGTTCAACCGCAACCATTCGTTGAGCGAAATCAAAATGCCCAAGAAGAAGAAATCCGCCGCATCCAGCACAGCACAGGCCCCGGCAGTCGCAGCGACCGGCGGCACCGCCACCACGCCCCCGTCTGCCGACAGTTCCGCGAGATAGTCCCCTTGTCGGTACACCACCAAGTGACCTTTTTTTTCAGGTGCAGGAAAAATGGCTAAGCAGCAGAAGTCTGTGCCTTGGTGTCTGTTTTTGTCAGGCGGAAGAAGAAAAAGGGTAGGGTACACCATGAAGGGTTTTCATGAGGGTCTTGTTTTTAGTGTCGGGCTGTTCTGCGGATGCGTTGGAGGAGGGTTTGTTGCAGGGGTTGAGGATTTGTGGAAACAGCAGCCACTCTTCCGCGTGGAACAGCTGTTCCCACGCGCTGTAGCTGTTCAGAGGCAATCTCCCTCGATTTCCTTCAAAAGGGGCGTGGAAAAGAGCTTTTCGTCCTTTGGGGTGGGATTTTTTTTGCCAATACAGAATTTTTTTGTATCTTTGCAGTTCAAATTATAGTGTAAAAACAATAAACAAACAATAAAGACAACAATGCAAAAAAGTAAAGTAGGACTTGATTTTGTTGAGGTTGAGCACGCGCGCGACGTGGCTCGCAGGATTGCGGGTCAGGTGCAGGATTTCGTGGAAGATTACACCACGGTGGCTGTGGAGTGCACGTTGTGCCGCTTCCTGGGCATCGACGGTGTGGATTCCAACGAGGTGCCCATGCCCAACGTGGTGGTGGAACACCTGAAGAGCAATGGAGTGCTTGGCGAGGGCGTGATGTTTTATGTGGGTAACGCCATGGTGGATACCGGTAAAAGCCCGCAGGAGATTGCCGAAGCCATAGCGGCAGGTTCGATGGACATCACCAAACTCCCCCTCCATGCCAAGGCGGATATTGACAAGGCTCTGGAGCCTGTCATCAAACAGACCATCGACAAAGTGCGCGGCAACCGTCTGCGCCGCGAGAAATACATCGAGACAATCGGCGAGGGGTCGAAGCCCTATCTCTACATCATCGTCGCCACGGGCAACATCTATGAGGACGTGGTGCAGGCTCAGGCTGGTGCCCGCCAGGGCGCCGACATCATCGCCGTGATCCGCACTACGGGCCAGAGCCTGTTGGACTATGTGCCCTACGGTGCCACCACCGAGGGGTTCGGCGGCACCTTCGCCACGCAGGAGAACTTCCGCATCATGCGCAAGGCCCTCGACGAGGTGGGCGAAGAGGTGGGCCGCTACATCCGCCTCTGCAACTACTGCTCGGGTCTCTGCATGCCGGAGATTGCCGCCATGGGTGCTCTCGAAGGCCTCGATGTGATGCTCAACGACGCCCTCTATGGCATCCTCTTCCGCGACATCAACATGCAGCGTACGCTGATTGACCAATACTTCAGCCGCATCATCAACGGCTTCGCGGGTGTCATCATCAACACCGGCGAGGACAACTACCTCACCACCGCCGACGCCTACGAGGAAGCCCATACGGTGCTGGCCTCGGACCTCATCAACGAGCAGCTGGCCCTTATGGCCGGTCTGCCCGAAGAGCAGCAGGGATTGGGCCATGCTTTCGAGATGGACCCCTCGTTGCAGAATGGTTTCCTCTACGAGTTGGCCCAGGCCCAGATGATTCGCGAGATTTTCCCCAAGGCCCCGCTGAAATACATGCCCCCGACGAAGTTCATGACAGGCAACATTTTCCGCGGACACATACAGGATGCCCTGTTCAACATCATAGGCCAGTGGACCCACCAGGGCCTGCAGCTGCTGGGTATGCCTACGGAGGCCATCCACACGCCCTTCATGAGCGACCGCTATCTCTCCATCGAGAATGCCAAATACATTTTCAACAACATGAAGGACATTGGCGAAGAGGTGGAGTTCAAGGAAGGCGGCATCATCAAGAGCCGTGCCCAGGAAGTGCTGCACAACGCCACCAAACTGCTCGAGACCATGGAGAGCGAAGGCCTCTTCACCGCTTTGGAGAAGGGCATCTTCGCCAATGTGAAGCGTCCGAAGACCGGAGGCAAGGGCCTCGACGGCGTCACGCTGAAGGGCGAGCACTATTTTAACCCGTTTGTTGAATTAATGAAAGGAAAGAAATAAGCCATGAGTGAAGGATTATATTCGATGGAGGCAAAGGATTACGACAAAACCCTTGACCTCACCAAGATAAAACCATACGGCGACACGATGAACGACGGCAAGGTGCAGCTGAGTTTCACGCTGCCCGTGCCCGCCGGTGCCGAAGCCGAAGAGGCCGCAAAGCAGCTGCTGAAGAAGATGGGATTCGAAAATCCCCTGGTGGTCTACCAGAAGGAACTGACCGAGGGCTTCTGCTTCATGAACTGCTATGGTTCGCTGACCCACACTGTGGACTACACCAGCATCCACGTGCCAAAGGTGGAGAGCACCACGATGGAAATGAAGGAGTGCGACGAATATATCCGTGAACACATCGGTCGCAAGATTGTCTGCGTGGGCGCCTCGACAGGTACCGACGCACACACCGTCGGTATCGATGCCATTATGAACATGAAGGGCTATGCTGGCCATTACGGCCTGGAGCGCTACGACATGATCGACGCCTACAACCTTGGCAGCCAGGTACCCAACGAAGAGTTCATTGCCAAGGGCATCGAACTCCACGCCGACGCGCTGCTGGTGAGCCAGACGGTGACCCAAAAGGACGTGCACATCAAGAACCTCACCGAACTGGTGGAAATGCTCGAGGCCGAGGGGTTGCGCGACAAGATGATTCTCATCTGCGGTGGTCCGCGTATCAGCCACGAGCTGGCCAAAGAGCTTGGCTATGACGCTGGTTTCGGTGCGAATACCTACGCCGACGACGTGGCATCGTTTGTGGCGCAGGAGATGGTGAAACGTGGCTGGAAATAGTCCGCGATGCATGGCATCGGATCTGTGTCGTATGACAGAGCAATGACAAACTAAAAAAAATATTAAACAATGGAAAAAGAACAGATTAAACCCTTTATCGCCAAACGTGCGGCTCAGGAGCTGCACGACGGCGATGTCGTCAACCTTGGTATTGGCCTTCCGACCTTGATTCCCAATTTCCTCCCCGAGGGTGTTCATGTCATTCTCCAGAGCGAGAACGGCATGATTGGCATGGGTCCCACCCCCGAAGAGGGCAAGGAAGACCCCTGGTTCGTCAACGCCGGTGGTGGATACATCACTCATGTACCCGGGGCCTCGACATTCGATAGCGCTACCTCCTTCGGCATCATTCGTGGTGGACATGTCGATGTCAGCGTTCTCGGTGCCATGCAGGTGGATGAAGAGGGCGACCTCGCCAACTGGATGATTCCCGGCAAGAAGACCCCGGGCATGGGTGGCGCCATGGACCTCCTGGTGGGTGCCAAGAAGGTCATCCTTGCCATGGAACACACCGCCAAGGGCAATCCCAAGATTCTGAAAAAATGCACCCTCCCTCTCACCGCCAAAGGCCAGGTGAACATGATTATCACCGAGATGGGTGTCATGGAGATTACCCCCAAGGGCATCGTCTTGACGGAAATCAACCCCGAGTTCACGGTAGAACAGGTGCAGGCAGCCACGGAAGCCACGCTGATCATCAGCGAAAACCTGAAAAAGATGGAATAAAGCCATCCTCAAAAAGAAAGATTGATGAAAAAGATTATACTTGCTGCCGTCGCGCTGCTGTGCCTCCAAGGCACAGCAGCTGCACAGCGGCATATCGAATACCGCTGGCACGGCATCTATTTTGTAGGCGATGCGTCATATGTGACGAATGCGTTGACACGCTCGTCCAGCGACCAACAAATTGTCGATACGGTGTCGGGCTTCATGGCTTCGCTTTCTGGAGGCTACCAGTTTAGGAAGGAGGCGGGCGTGGGTCTGGGTTTCAGCTATTTCTCCGACCCCACAGGGGCTTTCACCCAGCTGCCACTCTATGTTGAGTTGCGCAGCCATTTTAGTCGCAGCCGTTGGACGCCCTATACGGTTCTCCAGGTGGGCTACACCATGCCTGTGGGTGCTTCTTCGGAACCTCCGATAACGAAAATCGACGAGGGCGGCCTCTATCTTGGCATCGAGTTTGGCTACCGCTATGCTTTCAACAGGACGGTGGCGCTGGCAGGCCATATCGGCTACCACTTTATGCAGTCCAACAGTGTGATTCGTCACGATGCCATCACCAACGCACCCATTTTGAAAGACCATGTGGTGCAGCATCTGATAGGCGGTGGACTGTCCCTCTATTTGAGTAACGATTGAGAACAATGAGAAGAAAGGTTTTGCTTTTGGCTCTCCTATGCTCGCTGACGGGTGTCCTTTCGGCCCAAGACAATGGTGCCAGGATGGCTGCCCGCGCCAATGTCGTACCCTACGACGATGAGAACGGCATAGAGAAGAACGCCTATAGGGAGTCGTCCTATTTCATGGAACTGACTGGGCGTTGGAACCAGAAGCAGACCGACAGCTCGATTGTATACTCCCGCGATTTGGAGGTTGCAAAATATTGGAAGGACTATCGGGTGTCGCTCAATGTGCGATGCGGCAAAGGCTGCAGAGTGTTGTTGAATGGGAAGACCGTCGGCTACGGCGGCGACTCGCGCCACTGGAACGAATTCCTCCTGACTGGTTTTCTGAAATATGGGAAGAAAAACACACTGGCCATCGAAGCAATGAAGACGTCGGCAGAGGCCTTGTTGGAAAACGTCGACGAACCTGCGGGCCTCAATGGCGAGCCATACATAATGTTCAAAAATGATCCCAGTGTGGCCGACATGACGCTGACGGCTGACTATGATGCGCTGCGTCAGGAGGGTACACTTTTGATAGAGGCCAGCTTGCACAACGGAAAGAAGAAAGGACGTTTTTATCTCGAAGCCGAATTGTGGGATCCCAAAGGACACACCTTTGACCGTATGGGCAAATGGGTGGTCTTCGACCACAGCAGCCAGGCCACGGTCGACATGTCCCGCACATGGAACAATGTCGCGCCATGGTCGGCGGAGACTCCGAACCTCTATACCATCGTCCTGCGTCTGCGCAACGAAGACATGGAAGAGGAGGAGGTTGTGGGAGCAAGGATAGGATTCAGGCATGTCGAAGTGAAAGACGGAGGCCTGCTTTTCAATGGCAAGCCGCTGACGCTGAAGGGTGTGAACTATGGGTTGAACCGCACAGAAGGCTCCGCGTCGAGGGAGCGGATGCGCAACGACCTGCACACTATGAAGAACATGAACGTCAACGCAGTCCATACCTCCAAATTCTCGCCGATGGATCCATATTTCTACGAACTCTGCGATGAGATGGGGTTGTATGTCGTTTGCGATGCCAACCTGCTGCCCGCCTCAACGCAACAACACGCTGTGGCCACAGATCGTGAATTCATTCCGCTGTTCGAGCGGCGTGTGGAAAATATGTATGGCAAATACAAAAACCATACATCGATTCTGGCGTGGTCATTGGGTGAAAGCCGCGACAACGGAGCCTGCATGACGGCGGCATACAAGCGTTTGAAGGCGTTGGACAAAAGCCGCCCGGTGATATTCTCCGGGGCAGACTTCGGCGACAATACCGACGTGGTGGCTCTCTCCCATCCGACGCAGCAGACGCTTCGGCAGGCCATGGAAAAGACTGGCGATAAACCCGTTTTGTTGCTTGCCGCAGCAGGGGAGGAAAACCTTGTGGAGTTGGAACAGATATGGAATCTGGTGGAGACACGGCGCGTCTTGCAGGGCGGCTTTGTCGACGTGTGGCCGATGAGCGCCCTTTGGCAGTCGGAGTTGAGAAACCTTTTTTCTCCTTTTGATGTGCAGATGGGCAAGACCACCATAGACGATGCCGAATTTGCGGTGTTCAATCGCAACGATTTCTCTGACTTCAGCCGTTATATATTAGATTATACTATATTTACTAATTTGCGCCCCAATGTCAGTGCCGGCGACTTGCCCGTGGCCATCGCGGGTGGCGGCATGGAGACTGTCAGGCTTCGCATTCCGCCCATCGATCTTCTTCCTGGCGAGAGCATGATGGTGCGTTTCGATTTGGAGCGTCGCGGGGTCAAGGTAGGCAGCCCCGACCGTATAGTGGGTTCGGTGGTTTTCGAGCTCCCATTCAAGAACGATAACAAACGCCCTTTTGTCAACGAGAACACACTTGTCAATGGAAGACTGGCGGTGGATTCGGTCCGGCTGGATGCCGACCACGTCCGTGGTTTGGAGATAAAGCCCATCGATGCCGCTTCACCCCGTTTCCTGTTCAACCCGACGGCTGCCACAATCAGTCGCTTTGGCGGCTTGGTCAACTCTCCCGTACTCCGCTTTGAGGGGCATGACGATTGGAAGTGCGAGGTGGCGGCGTTCTCCTATCGTGCTCCCGACGAGGCTACTGTCTGTGTCGACGCCATGTTGCGCTATACGGATGGAGGCCGCGAAATGTGCGACGTCCGTGTCAACTATGCTTTCTTCGTCACGGGCGATGTCGTGGTGGACTATACCCTTTCGCCTTCCGATGCGGTGCGGGGCAGGCTGCGGCCGAGGATCGACCTTATGCTGCCTTCCGATGGAGGCGACACCTTGCAATGGTACGGCCTCGATCGCGAGGTGTGCTTCGCCAAGCGCAATGCTGGTGTGCTGGGAGTCAACAGTCGTCTCTGGAGCGACTTGGAGGGATCCACACGGCAGCAGGTGCGTTGGTGTTCGTGGCTGAATAAGAAAAATGGACTTTATGCTGCCTTGTTGGGCGAGCAGTTCACGATGGCGGTGAAGGGACGCAAGCTGATTCTCTATGCCCATGAGGGCGACGGAGCGTTCCGTCTTCATCTCCGTGGCTACACTCCGCTGTCGTCTGCCAGTGTCGCACTCGACATGGAGAACGATGCGGCAATGACGGAGTCCCCCGAAAGGTTCTACACCACGGCGATGCCGGTGGTGAAAAGCGGTATCATGGAGCCTCCCCAGATTGTGTCCAATCGGCAGCGTTTCACGCAGCCCCTCTCGGTGTCAATCGTGTCGCCGGGCGGTGGTGAGATACGCTACACTCTCGACGGCAGCGAACCTTCAGAGGCATCGCCACGCTATACCGCCCCGTTGCCAATCGAGACGACCACCGTTGTCAAGGCGCGGGTATTCTCGCGCGACTTGCCACCTTCGTTCACTGCCACTCGCAAGTTCAACTACGACTATATCGTCGGCACTACCTTCTCGCGGAAACCCAACACCCCCTTCAATGTCGGGACCGACACCCTCCTGTTCGACGGTGAGCAGAGTACCGCCGACAACCTCTCGCAAGGTTGGCTGGGTTTCTCCGGCGATGGGGTGACTACCATCGTCCAGCTGTCGAAGAGCATCGACATAGAGCATGTCACCCTGCGTTTCGCCCATGCGCCGGAGATGTGGGCTTTCGCCCCTCTCAGTGTCTCCCTACTTTTCTCTTCCGACGGCGTCGTCTATGGCGACACGCTCGTCGTCGACATGCCGATAGACCCTGTTGCGGAAGAGGCGAGTGTTCCTCAGGTGGTGGAACTCCAGGTCCCTGTAGGGAAACCGAATGTCGCCTACGTGAAAATCATTGCGGAGTCAATTGGGACCATCCCGACATGGCACAGGGCGAAGGGATTGAAACCATGGATTTTGATGGATGAAATCAAGGTGGGAGAGCTGCTCCCCCTAAATAAACAATAACGGAACCTAATGATGAAGAAAACTTTTTTTTTGATACCGTTCATTACGCTGCTCGCGGCTTGCGAAGTGGATTTCACGCCCAATGCGGAGTGGAAGAATGTGCCATCGATCTACTGCATGCTCGACCAGGACGACGACACCACATGGGTGCGTGTCCAGCGTTGCTTCCTGCCCGAGGACAATATCTATGACTATGGCCAGATTTCCGACTCGTCCAACTATCCGCAGGGGAGCATCACGGTTTCCCTGCTGGCCTATGAAAATGGTTCGTTGAAGGACTCCATGGCGTTCAGCTATGCGGAGCGCGACCGCGACAGTGGCCTCTTTGCCCATCAGGCCCAACCGCTCTACTGGTGCGAGACACGCCGCCGGCTCAAGGATAACTACTCTTATGTCCTGTCGGTCCGCGACGCCGCCAGCGGGATGCTCCTCGCCTCGTCAGACCCCGTGTCTCTTATCCGCCAGGCAGAGGAAACCTCTCTCATCACCAAGCCCACGGTGAATGCTTTCGGTGGCGGTTTCGGTTTCTACGATGTCGCAACCGGCGGCACCGCCAACAACTGCCACATCAAGTGGAACAGGCTGGAGAATGCACGTCGCTATCAGCCCATTGTCAGGTTCTACTACTCCGTTGATGGCGACACGCTCCATGTCGACCTCCATGGACCGTCGGTCACCTCGCGCAGCAGCGAGGTCTACTATCCACGCGACCTCTTCCTCGACGAACTCAGTAACAAGCTGAAGGACGACCCCCGCAGCAAACGCTATATCGCCCATGTCGACATGTACCTGACATGCTGCACCGAGGAACTCTCGGCCTATATGTCCACGGTGGAACCCTCCGCCGTCGCCGGTCAGTCCAACGAGGTCTTCTGCAACATTAACGGAGGCGTGGGAGTAGTGGCTGCCCGACGCACCCACCTCTACAAGAGCATGCCATCCGACTCCTCGATTGTCGACGGCAAGGGGTTGCTGTATTTCCTGACAAACCTTGGTGTAGGCCTCTACTAAACAACGCCTTACGGGAAACAAAGAATGCAAACCTCAACGAGAAAATAAAATAATTCCGTCCAATTCAATTATTTTATGTAATTTTGCATTTTTAACAGAAAAAACAAAAAGACTAAAAATCAATAAAATAAACAATCAGATGAACATCACAAGAGAGAATTTAAGTGATTTGGAACTCTGTATCAAGGTTGATATTGAGGAAAACGACTACATTGAAAACGTCACTAAACAGCTGAAAGAGTATCAGCACAAGGCTGTTATCCCCGGCTTCCGCAAGGGTATGGCTCCCAAGAGCCTCATTGAGCGCATGTACAAGCCTGCCGTGGTCGGCGATGCCGTTCAGAACACACTCAACACTTCCCTTTTCAAGTATATCGACGACGAGAAACTTCATATTCTCGGCATGCCCATGTCCAACGACGAGAAGACCGGTGAGGTCGACTTTGCCAAGGGCACCTCGTTCACTTTCTATTTTGATGTGGCTGTCGCCCCGGAATTCGAGATTGCATGGGATAAGGTGGATGTCAAATACAATCAGGTGAAAGTTACCGCCAAGGATGTCGACACCGAGATGAATAATGTCGTCAACCGCTATGGCAAGTTCGAGACCCCCGAGTCTGTTGCGGCCGGCGACATCATGTACGGCAAGGTTGTCGAACTCGATAAAAACGGCACTCCCAAAGAGGGTGGCGTGGAGACCTTCGTCTCACTCAACCTCCTCAACCTCAAGGATGCCGAACTCCTTCCCCTCTTCGAAGGCAAGAAAGCCGAGGAGAAGATTGTCTTCAATATGGCCAAAGCCTTTCCTGTGGCCGATATCGAGCGCGCCCTCCACATGGACAATGCCACTGCCAAGAAATTCAAATCCGATGTCGAACTTACGCTCTCCGGCATCTCCCGCATCATTCCCCACGAAATCAACGACGAACTCTTCCAGATGGTCTTCCCCGGCCAGACGGTGAAGGACGCCGACGCTTTCCGCAAGATGCTCCAGAAGGAGATTGAGAAAGCCAACGCCGAACAGAGCGACTATCTTTTTGTCAATCAGGTACGCACCGCCCTTGTCGACCAGTTCACCGCCCCCCTGCCGGAGAACTTCCTCAAGCGCTGGTTTGCCTCGCGCGGCGACAAGGACATGACGCCTGAAAGCATTGAGGCCGACTGGACTGAAAAGTATCTCCCTTCGCTCAAGTGGGAACTCATCGAATCCAAACTTGAGGACATCAGTCCTGTCGAACCCACCAACAACCAGATTGTCGACTACATCAAGGACATCCTGCGGCGCAACGACAACTCCGTCGAGGGAGAAACCAAGGAGCAGGCCGAGCAGCGCCTTGAGCAGGCTGCCCGCAGCATCGCCGCCGACCGTCAGAACATCCGCCAGGTTGTCGACCGCCTCTATGCCGACAACCTTGCCAAGCTTTTCAAGGACCAGGTCAAGCCCGAGGTGGAGAAAGTCTCCGCCAAGGAGTTCTCCGAGCGAGCCAAAGCCTAAGTCGTTAACCTTTAACCCTGAATTTACTACTTTATGAAGAAGTTGTTGTTGTCAATCGTGCTTGCTGGCTTTGCACTGGGTGTCAAGGCCCAGCCGGCGGCGGACAATACCTTTTTTTGGTCGGTGAATGCAGGTGCCACCATCTATCAGCATTCCGGCGAAAGCCAGGTGGGCCTTCCGTCCGGCGGCCTCTATCTCGGCCGTTGGCTCATGAAGCCCCTGGCTTTCCGGCTGGCTGTCGATGCCGACATGGTACCCAGCTATCGGCAGACAGGGTCCGCCAGTTCGCTCTTCCTCTTCGGAAGTGCGGAATTCATGTGGGATATAAACGCCACATTCTTCCATGTCTACAACAAAAACTTCCTCTATCCCATCCCTGTCTATCCGCTCATCGGCCTTGGCGTGGTATATAGGCCCGAGTATGAGTTCGACGGCGGCACTGTTGGCAGCGAAAACGACTTCCAGGCAATGCTGGGTTTCAATCTGCCGGTGCGCATCGGTACCAAGTGGGACCTTTTCTTGGAGTACAAATGTTTCTTCCTCCCCCAGTCGTTCGACGGGAGCCGTGGCGACAACTTCATGCACAACGTCACACTTGGCTTGACCCACCGCATGACCAACGACCCCTTCCACCGCCACACGGAATTTGAATCGCGCAACACGCAGGAAGACTGGTTCGTGGGTTTCGGTGCCGGTGTCAGTTTCTCCTCTTTCGAGTTTGAGAATGCTGGCAATCTCGATGCCCGTCTCTACAATCCCACGCCTGAAATCATCGTGGGACGCAACTACAGCAATGTGTGGACCATCCGCTTCGAACTTTCGGGGTTCCTTGCCCGCGAGCGTGCCATCAAGGAACTGGTTGTGAGTCCGGACGGAGCCTCCTTCAGCGAGGAGTTGCGCGTTGGCAAATGGTACGCTTTCAACAGCCTGCATACCGACTTCATGGTCAACCTCTCGCATCTGCTCAATTTCCGTCGTGGTGTGAAGTGGAACTTCCTCCCCTATATGGGAGCCGGCCCGGTGTGGCGCTATCAGGCCAAGCCGGTCTTCACCATTGGGGCCGATGCGGGCTTCATGGCACGCCGCTATCTCGACAACCTCGGCGACTTCTACATAGACCTCAAGTACATCATTGTGCCTCCGCGTGTGGCAGGTGGAACGGGCCCCAGTGGCAGTATCTTCGGCGTGGGCTATCCCATGCTTACTGTCGGCTACCTCCACAACTTCGGCCATTCTACCACACGCTACCGTATGCCGGTCAACAGTACAATCAATTAAGAAATAAATCAATCAAAACAGTCGTCCTCACACGAAATACCCGACCCTATGAAAAAACTGATTCTTGTGTTGCTGTTGACGGTTGCCTGCGTCCCGGCCTTCGCCCAGCCGGGTGAGAATTTCGCTGACAACATGTTCCTCTCCCTCAAAGGGGGGGCAAGCGTCTACAGCAGCCCGAAAAACGATTCTCCCTGGGGCTTCTCCGGTGGGTTCACCGTTGGCAAGTGGATATGCAATCCCCTGGCTTTCCGTGCGAGTCTCGACTTCATGACGGTCGCCAACGCCTCCACGGAACAACCCTACACAGCCACTGCCATTCTTGGTAGCGCGGAGTTCATGTGGGACTGCATGTCCACCTTCTTCCGCATCC
>JAFVAM010000100.1 GCA_017480525.1 Bacteroidales bacterium
ATTTTCGAGCATGTACAGCCACACCTCCGGCAGGCAGAGCGCCACGGCGTGGCCGTGTGGCACCCCGTATAGCGACGAGAGCTTGTAACTCATGGCGTGGGGCGCGGTGGTCTGCGAGATGTTGATGGCCTGTCCTGCATGGTTGGCCGCCGTCATAATGTGTCTTGCCGCCGTGGCGTCGTTGTGTTCGATGTATTCACGCCAGTTATACATGATGCCCTCTATAGCCAACTTGGCATAACGCATACTCTCGTCGGTGCTGTTCACGCTCCATAGCGACTCAATACCCTGACAGAGCGCGTCGAGCATAGTGCATTTCTTCTGGTAGAGTGGAAGGGTGGCCAGCAACGACGAATCGAGAATGGCATAGTCGGGTATCAGGCTTCCATGTGTGATGCTCTGTTTCTCACCGCGATAGTAGACCACAGCGTAGCGAGTGCTCTCACTGCCTGTGCCTGCCGTTGTGGGGATTGCTACAAGAGGGACACCACTGTCGGCAAAGTCCTGTGCAAAGTAGTTCTCCGCGGGGTTCATCCTGCAAAACAGCTTGATACACTTGGCCACGTCGATGGTCGAACCTCCCCCGACAGCCACAAGGGCGTCGCAGTGGTAAGCATTGAACATGTCAACGCCTTTCACCACGTCCTCATACAACGGATTGGAACCGAATTGGTTGAAAACCACGTCTGTGTTGAAAAACTCCTTGATGGGCAGGTACGGGAATGCACCGTCGCATACCAGCATATAGCGATGGCAGGCAACCTTTTCAAGTGCCGAGGCAAGTGCTTCTGTACCATTCAATATCTGTTGCATACGGACTAACTGTTGAGGAACGACATCAAGGCTTCCTTGTTCTGCACTGGCGTAGTGGTGGGGCGTCCCAAATCCTTACGGTTGCCTTTCTTTACACGCACCTCTATCAGTGTAGGGCCTTCGGACGCTACGTTTGCCAGCGCATTCTTCAGTGTCTCGGCGTTGTCCACACTCTCGGCATGGGCATAGCGAACCGCACGGGCCACCTCCACAAGGTTGATGTCGAAGCCTACGGTGGGCTGACCGCCGACACTGTCGTGGGCGCCGTTGTTGAACACCACATGGACGAAGTTTCGCGGATGCCTGCTGCCGATGATGGCCATGTTGCCCATGTGCATAATGGCTGCGCCGTCGCCGTCGAAGCAATACACCATGCGCCAAGGCTGCTGCATGGCAATGCCCAAGGCAATCTGCGAGGCGTGACCCATGGACCCCACCGTGAGAAAGTCGCGTTCATGCCCCTGTCCCATAGCGGCACGATATTCGAACAGTTCGCGACTGATCATTCCCGTGGTGCTTACCACGACAGCATTTTCCGGCAGGCCGGAGGCTACAATGCGGATGGCCTCTTCCCTGCCAAGACCGTATGGTTCGCTGTGCGTTGTCTGCAAGGTGTAGGGGTCAAAGGTGTCTTTCTCCACCACCAGCGCATATCGCTCGCGTCTGCGCAACGCCGCGAGGGCTTTCTCAATCTGGCTCCCGGCCACGGCCTCCTCCTTGGAGAGTACGTCGAAGTCTATGCCCATTACATTGAGCAGACCCGTTGTAATCTTGCCTTGTTTGACATGCTGCGGCTCGTCGTGGACACCGGGGCGGCCTCTCCAGCCTACTATCAACAGCAACGGTATGTCGTACACGTCGGCATCCATCAGCGAGGCCAGAGGGTTGACGGCATTGCCCTCGCCACTGTTCTGCATATAGACACACCCAGCTTTGCCGGTGGCCAGATGGTAGCCCGCAACCAGCGCCACGGCTCCGCCTTCGTTGGCGGCGATGACATGGTGACGCTCGTCGAGGTGGTCGGTCATATACGCACACACGCTCTTCAGCAATGAGTCGGGAACCCCGGCAAAGAACTCCACGCCACCCTGCCGGAGCTTCTCTATGAAAAATGCAGGTGCTATCATTGCTTGGTACCGGGAATAAGGGTGAGTATCTCTTTGATGGGCATGCAGTAGTCGTTGCTGGCCTCGAGGCTGCGGCGGTGCATCAGGATGCTCTTGGCGCAGTCCACCATGGCAGGATAGGCGGCGCGCAGCATGTGGTTAGCGTAAATCACCACGTTGATGCCCCATTCGGCCAACTCGTCCTCGGTGAACTGGTTGTATGTCGTCGGCACCGCCACAATAGGTGTCTCTACATTCTTCTCGCGGAAGCGCTGGCAGAACTCCTTGATGTCCATTCCGTCCTTGTTCTTGCTGTGAATCATGATGCCGTCGGCACCTGCCGCCACGTAGGCGAAGGCGCGTTCAAGGGCATCATCCACGGACTTGCCGGCAATGAGGCTCTCTATGCGGGCTATCACCATGAAATCCTCAGTAATCTGGGCGTTCTTCCCCGCCTTGATTTTGGCACAGAAACCCTCTATGCTGTCTTGTGTCTGCACGGCGTCAGTGCCGAACAGCGAGTTCTGCTTCAGTCCCACCTTGTCCTCGATGATGACTGCCGAGATTCCCAGACGCTCCAATGTGCGCACCGTAAAGACGAAGTGTTCCACCTTTCCTCCCGTGTCGCCGTCGAAGATGACGGGTTTGGTGGTCACCTCCAGGGCATCGTTCAAGTCGTGGAGCCGCGTGGTGATGTCCACGGCCTCGATGTCGGGCTTCCCCTTGCTGGTGCTGTCGGTGAGGCTGCTGGCCCACATGCCGTCGAACTCTTCCTTCCTTCCGTTCACACTTACACTTGTATTCTCTATAATCAGGCCCGTAAGGCCGCTGTGGCTCTCCAGGATGCGGACAATCTTCTTGGCGCCAATCAGACGGCGCAGACGCTTCATGCGTATCTCCGGCGTGGTGCCAATCTCTTTCAGGCGCTGGTTCATGGCCGTGCTGCTGATGCCCTGGGTGTAGGGTATGTCTATCACCTGGCCTCCCCATTCCGCCATGCACTCAATGATGCGCTGGCGCGTCTTCTGCTGCACCCCCTCTTTCCAGTCGTCGCCGTGCACAACGAAATCGGGCTTCAGCTCGCGCAGGTTGGGCACATAGTCCAACGTGGTCTGCGGTACCACACGGTCCACTCCCTTGATATTGCTCACAATCTCCGCACGCTGCTCGTATGTGAGATATGGCAGGCGTTTGTAGCTGGCTATGGCAGCGTCTGTCAGCACCCCGACGGTCACACTGCCCAGCTTCAACGCCTCATGTATGATATTCAAATGCCCCGGATGAATCATGTCGGCACTCATGCCCACATACACGGTCTTCTTCTTGCTTTCCATAGCACTTTATTTTTTTCGTAATGATTTAGTCCCTGTCAAAACTGCGGCATCGCCCACTCTCGCCGCCCCTCTTCCCTCGCCTGCCGCGAAGTTGCTGTCACATGCAGGTGAACGAGTCTATCAGCCCCACCACCTTGCCTTCTTCGTCGAGGACCACCAGTGTGTGGACGCTGTTCTGCCGCATGATTTCCGACGCCCTTGTGAGCGTCTCGGTCTGCGTGATGGTCCTGGGAGTCCGGCTCATAATCTCGCTGACCGTCAGCGCAAAGAAACGTTCCTGATAGTTCTGCATGGCACGGCGCACGTCGCCGTCGGTCACCACACCCACCATCCGGCCTTCTTCCATCACGATGGCGAACCCCTGCTTGGCACGGCTTATCTCTATGATGGTGTCGCTCACCTTGTCCGCCGGTCCGACGAAGGGCAGGTCGTTGGAGACCATATAGTCCTCCACCCTCGACAGCAGGCGTTTGCCAAGGCTTCCGCCGGGGTGGTATCTGGCAAAATCGGTCTCTTTGAAATTGCGTCTGGCGATGAGGGCGCATGCCAGCGCGTCGCCCATGGCCAGCGTCGAGGTCGTCGACGACGTGGGCACCAGGTTCAGCGGGTCGGCCTCGTGCGCCACCGCTATGTCGAGGTGACACACCGACAGCCGCGCCAGCGGCGAACGGGCGTTGCTGCTCATGCCTATGATGGGGATGCCGCGACGACGCAGCAGCGGCAGAAAGCGCAGCAATTCGTCAGTCATCCCGCTATACGAGATGGCCATCACCACGTCGCCCTCCTGTATCATGCCCAGATCGCCGTGGTAGGCGTCGAGGGGGTTGACGAAAAACGACGGCGTACCCGTCGAGGCCAGCGTGGCGGCAATCTTGCTGCCTATGTGGCCACTCTTCCCCACCCCGGTGACGATGAACTTGCCCTTGCAGCCGTATATCAGTTCCACGGCCTGCAGGAAGTTCGCGTCGAGCCGTTTCTCCATGTCGAGGATGGCCTGCGCTTCGTCGCACAGGCATTTCCTGCCTATCTCTATCAGTTCCATAGTCATTAGTTCAGTTTATCAACATCTCAACCACGCCGTCCAGGTCGCCGAGCCGCAGCATGTTGGGTCCGTCGCTCAAGGCGTTGTCGGGGTCTGGGTGCACCTCGAAGAAGAAGCCCGTGGCTCCGAAAGCCTTGGCGGCCAACGCCATGGAGGGTACAAAACGACGGTCGCCGCCCGTCTTGCCTCCCGCCGCGCCGGGACGCTGCACACTGTGGGTGCAGTCCATGACCACCGTGGGTACAATTTCCAGCATGTCCGGGATGTTGCGGAAGTCCACCACCAGGTTGTTGTAGCCGAAGCTGTTGCCGCGCTCGGTGAGCCACACCTTGCCGTTACCGCTCTGGCGAACCTTCTCAACGGGATATTTCATGTCCGCCCCGCTCAGAAACTGGGCCTTCTTGATGTTCACCGTGCATCCAGTCTTCGCGGCAGCCACCAGCAAATCGGTCTGGCGGCAGAGGAAAGCGGGGATTTGCAGCACATCGACCACCTCGGCGGCCAGGGCGGCCTGCCAGGCCTCGTGGATGTCCGTCGTCAGGCGCAACCCGTAGCGGCTCTTCACGTCGGCCAACATCTGCAGCCCTTTCTCCGCTCCCGGTCCCCGAAACGACAACAGCGACGTCCGGTTGGCCTTGTCGAACGAGGCCTTGAAGACGATGTCCACACCATATTTCCCATTCAGGCGCACCAGTTCTCGCGCCACCTCGTCGAGCAATTCGCCGCTCTCGATGACACAGGGTCCGGCGATCAGCACCGGCTTCCTTTCTCCGTCGTTCTTCATCTCTCGTCGTTTTTGATGATTTCTTCTGCGCGGGCGAGGTCGTCGCCCTGCGTGATTTTAAAATTTCTCTCTTCTCCTTCCACCACGGCGATTTTCACGCCGGGCATATAGTTGCGCACCACGGAGCAGTCGTCCGTGGCGTTGAAGCGCACGTCCTGCAGTGCGCGCTGGTAGGCGTCGCGTATCAGCGGAAGGCGGAAGGCCTGCGGCGTCTGCGCCCTCCACATCAGCCTGCGCTCCGGAATCCGCGCCACAAAGCGAGGAACACAGTTCTCTCCGTTCTCCGCTCTCCACTCTCCACTCTCCAGTTCCGGCCTCACCTCCCACAC
>JAFVAM010000101.1 GCA_017480525.1 Bacteroidales bacterium
AAGGGCATCAGCCGCGACGGTCCTGCCTACTTCCGTGGGGGCACGGTGACGCTGACCGACACGGGCACCAAATTCTGGTCCTCCTCCGGCGGCGGCTGGGGCGGCGGTGGCGGCTGGGGACCCGGCGGCGGCAGCGGACCCGGCGGCCATGGCAGCAATAGCAACAGCGTGGGTGCCAAGGGCATCAAGTTCGACGGCGACATCGAAATCAGCGGCGGCACCATCATTGTCACAGCCTCCAAGCACGAGGGCATCGAGACCAAGGGTACACTGACCGTCACCGGCGGCGAGGTCTACAGCCAGTCGAGCGACGACGCCATCAACTCGGCCTCCACCATGACCATCAGTGGCGGCTACATCTGCGCCTACTCCACCGGCAACGACGGCCTCGACGCCAACGGCAATCTCTATGTGCGTGGCGGCGTGGTATATGCCATCGGATCCACCCAGCCCGAGATGGCCCTCGACGCCAACACCGAGGGCGGCTACAAGCTCTACATAGAGGGAGGCACCCTCATCGCCCTCGGCAACCTGGAGAGCGGTGCCCAGCTCTCGCAGACCTGCTACAGCACTTCGTCGTGGACCAAAAACGCCTGGTATTCCCTCTCCGTGGGCGACGCCACCTATGCCTTCAGGACACCCTCGTCGGGCGGCACCCGCCTGGTGGTCTCCGGTGCCAGCCAGCCCACCGTCATGCGAAGCGTGACGGCAGAAGGCGGCACCTCACGCCTCAACGGCATGCTCCTCGAAGGTGCCACCGTCAGCGGCGGCAGCAACGTGAGCCTCAGCCAGTACACCAGTGGCGGCGGCGGATGGGGATGGTAGAACGTGAAGGTTGAGAATTGAAAATTGAAAGGTCATGAGACGTTTTTCTATCATACTACTGGCGACCGGGCTGCTAATGCCATTGGGGGCGGCGGCACAGACCGACATGGAGCAGGAACCGGAGGTGGGCGCACGGCTGGCGGTGTCGCTGGACAAAAAAATCGCCAAGGGGCTGCACCTCTCCCTCGAAGAGGAGCTACGCTTCGACAACAACCTCTCGGCCTTCGACCGCTTCCACACTACGTTGGCAATCAACTACAAGCTCCTCCCCTACCTCAAGGCAGGGTTCGGCTACGCCCTCATCAACGGCTACAGCAGCAGCTCGTCGGCCTTCAAGTCGGCGCGCCACCGCTTCTTCGCCGATGTAACAGGCATCTACCGCCTGGGCGACTGGCAACTGTCGCTGCGCGAGCGTCTGCAGGGAACCCTGCGCACAGGCGACTTCAACGAATACCAGAACCCGCAGACGTCCTGGGCGCTGAAGAGCCGCCTGAAGGTGGCCTACAAGGGGCTGCGCCGCTGGGAACCCTACGCCTCCTTCGAACTGCGCAACACGTTCAATGCACCGGTCGTCAACGCCGTCTATAACGATGCCACTGACACGTGGGGATACTACAACGGCAGCACTTTCACCACCACGGGCAACGCCGGATGGTTCCTCGACGGCTTCAGCGGCGTCTATGTCAACCGCCTGCGTGGCGTTCTGGGCACCTGCTGCCGCATCGACCGCCACAGCACCCTGGAGGTGAGCATCATGGCCGACTACAGCATCGACAAGGCAATCGATGCCAACGGAAAAGGCACCAAGCTGAAAGCCTACACCCGCGAGACCGGCACGACAGTCTGGCTCTGCGCAGGCTACGGCTACTCGCTATAGACGAAGCAAGGCACCCACGCAGGTGCCTTGCCTCGTCTATTGTTTAATCTTGTTTTTCAATGCCATGATGGCGTTGTAGGCCACAAGGCCGTTGGCCAGTTCGAGGCTGCGCTCGTCGATGACGAGGTTTGGCCGATGCAGGTTGCTGAAAGGGGTGCCTGGCTCGTGGATACCGATGCGGAAATAGCACGATGGAATCTTCTGCTGGAAGAAGGCGAAGTCCTCGGCCGTCATGCGGAGGTCGAGCCATTCCACGTTCTCCTCGCCGAGGAAACGGCAGGCATTGTCGTACACCTGCTGTGTGCATTCGTCGTCGTTTATTACCGGGGGGTAGCCTTCGTCGATGAAGAGGGAGCACTCGCCACCCATGGCTTCGGCCACGCCACAGCTGATTTTGCGTATAAGCTCGTGGGTGCGAAGCCTCCATTGCGGGTCAAAAGAGCGGATGATGCCCTCCATCTTCACCGTCTCGGGGATGATGTTGGTACGTCCACCCACATCCTCTATCTTTCCAATGGTCAGCACCGTGGGCATCATGGGCGCGGCGTTGCGCGACACCACCTGCTGCAGGGCAATGACAATATGCGAGGCAATGACGATGGGATCCACCGAGAGATGCGGCGTGGCTCCATGTCCGCCCTTGCCCTTGACGGTCCAGTAAAGCTCGTCCGTCGAAGCCATGTATTTCCCCTTGCGCATCCCCACGCGTCCGAAGTCCATCTCCGGCAGACAATGGAAAGAGTATATCTCGTTGGGCATCACCTCGTCGAAGAGGCCGTCCTCCATCATCATACGGGCGCCGCCGTGGTATTTCTCCTCGCTGGGTTCGAAGATGAACATCAAATCGCCCTCCAGCTGGTGTCTCATCTGGATGAGAATCTTGATGGCGCCGAGGAGAGAGCAGGTGTGCATATCGTGGCCGCAGGCATGCATCACACCAGGCTTCTCGCTGGCGAAGGCAAGGCCCGTACACTCCTGAATGGGAAGGGCGTCGTAGTCAGCCCGCAGGGCCACGCAGTAGCCGCCCTTGCCTTTCAGCATGGCCATGACGCCGGTCTTGCCGATGCCCGTCCGGGGTTCCAGCCCCATCTCGCGCAGCCTCTCGGCCACAAACTCCATGGTGCAATACTCCTCCTGCGACAGGTCCGGATGCCGATGCATCCACCGCCGCCAGGCAATGACCTCCTCCCGCTGTGCATGCGCGAGGGATTTGATTTTATTGAGGAGATTTTCTTGCATAAGTTGTTTTTTCTATTCTATTTAACTAGTATTGATAGTCTTATTAGTTATACTAGTTAAACTATCAGTACTAGTACCCTTTAATCCTTTCCAATCCTTTGTTTCAGCATTTGGACTTCTTCTTTCAAACGTTTGTTTTCCTCTTCCATTTGCAGGAGTCTTGCATCCTGTTCTTGCCGATAGCCTGTTCGCGCTGCATGCATGCGTTCTTTGACGCCACCCTACTCTACAAATCTCTTCTCCAAGTATTTCAGGTAGGAAGCAAACATCTTGTCGGTGATATGACACAACGTCAAGGCGACATTGCAGAATTCCTCAGCAGAAAGACTCCACCTGCTTAAAGATACCCTTCTGACTTCTTGTATTTTGTATCATCCTTGCTTGTTCTAAAAACAAAAATGAAACGAACAAAATACACATTTATTGTCATACAGTGCAAAAATCTTCTTGTCTCTGCACCGACATACTGCAGCAGCGCAGGTTCCTAATGGCTCCGGGCGTATCGACTCCAAAACCACAAAAGTTTCAGATACTGAATTGAATACAAACGACAGAACAATCTATATGGGCCAACATTCACTATCGGAACTGACAGGATTGCATCAATCCTATATTCTAACGAACAATCCGGCGGCGAGGGAAGCCTCGCCGCCGGTCGTTTCGCTTATGCCTTGTGGATGCTGATGGAGGTTTGCTGCCCATCAAGGAGTTCGATGAAGGTGCCGCCACTGACCTCGGGGACGAGAGAGAGGCTGGTGCAGAGGGTCTCGGTGCAGATGTAGTCGCGGTGGCCATTGACGGCGGCATCCCACTCGCCACTCTGAAGCTCGATGACGATGCGGTCGGTGACGTCGAACTGCTCCTTGCGGATGTTCTGGATGCGGTTCACCAGTTCGCGGGCGATGCCTTCGTCGATGAGCCCGGGCGTGAGCGTGATGTCGAGGGCCACGGTGAGCGATCCATCGTTGGCCACCACCCAGCCGGGGATATCCTGCGTGGCAATCTCCACGTCGGTGAGCAGCACCTCGCAGTCCTGCCCATCCACGCCGACGATGCAACGGCCGTCGGCCTCGAGGGCATTGATCTGCTCCTGCGAGAAGGCCTGGATGGCGGTGCCGAGAGACTTCATCACCTTGCCATAGCGCGGGCCGAGCGTCTTGAAGTTGGGCTTGATTTTCTTGACCAACAAATTGTTGTCGGCGGCGAGGAACTCCACAGCCTTGACGTTGAGTTCGGAGCAGATGAGGTGCTGCACACGCTCTATCTGCGCCTGCATCTCGGCATCGCGCACGGGTACGACGATGCGCTGCAGGGGCTGGCGCACACGCAGGTTGCTCTTCTTGCGCAGGCCGAGCACCATGGAGCAGACCTTCTGGGCCAGCTGCATACGCTCTTCGAGGGCTTTGTCCACCATCTCCTCGTGCACCTCGGGGAAGGCGAGGTGGTGCACACTCTCGGCCTCAAAGCGGTGGGTGACGGCATTGAGGTCGAGGAACATGCGCTCGCTGAAGAATGGTGCGATGGGAGCCATGAGGCGGCTGAGGGTCTCGAGGCAGGTATAGAGCGTCTGGTAGGCGGAAAGCTTGTCGTCGGTCATGTCGCCACGCCAGAAGCGGCGGCGGCATAGGCGTACGTACCAGTTGCTGAGGTAGGCGTCGACAAAGGTGCCGATGGCGCGGCCTGCGCGCGTGGGTTCATAGTCCTCAAAGGCGTCGCCGACAGTCTTGACAAGCGTGTTCAGCTCGCTGAGAATCCAGCGGTCGATTTCGGGGCGCTCCTGGATGGCAATGTCTTTCTGGCTGTAGTCGAAGCCGTCGAGATTGGCATAGAGGGCGAAGAAGGAATAGGTGTTGTAGAGGGTGCCGAAAAACTTGCGGCGCACCTCATCGACGCCCTCGACATCGAACTTCAGGTTGTCCCACGGCTGGCTGTTGGTAATCATGTACCAGCGCGTAGCGTCGGGACCGTACTTGCCGAGGGTCTCGAAGGGATCCACGGCGTTGCCGAGGCGCTTGGACATCTTGTTGCCGTTCTTGTCGAGTACCAGACCGTTGCTGATGACGTTCTTGAAGGCCACGCTGTCGAAACACATGGTGGCGATGGCATGGAGCGTGTAGAACCAGCCGCGCGTCTGGTCGACACCTTCGGCGATGAAGTCGGCGGGGAACTGGTCCTGGCGCAACGGCTCGCCCATGTAGTGGATCTGGGCGTAGGGCATGGCACCGCTGTCGAACCACACATCGATGAGGTCCGGCTCGCGGCGCATGGGCTTGCCGCTATCGCTGACAAGGACGACACCGTCGATGTAGGGGCGGTGGAGGTCGAAGTCCTTGCCGGCATACGGGTTCTCTTTCATCAGGCCGGCACTGACGGCCTTGTCAATCTCCTTGCGCAGTTCCCCGACACTGCCGATGCACTTCTCCTCGCGGCCGTCCTCGGTGCGCCAGATGGGCAGCGGAGTGCCCCAGTAGCGGCTGCGGCTGAGGTTCCAGTCCACGATGTTCTCCAGCCAATTGCCGAAGCGGCCTGTGCCGGTGGATTCGGGCTTCCAGTTGATAGTCTTGTTCAGTTCTATCATGCGGTCCTTCAGGGCCGTAGTGCGGATAAACCAACTGTCGAGGGGATAGTAAAGCACGGGCTTGTCGGTGCGCCAGCAGTGGGGGTAGCTGTGTGTGTGCTTCTCACTCTTGAAGAGTTTGCCTTCGCCCTTGAGCATGATGACCAGCTCCACATCGAGGCTCATGTCCTTCTCGCCCTTGTCGGGGTCGTAGGCGTTCTTGACAAACTTGCCTGCATACTGTCCGTAGAGCGCAGTGTCCACGTTGTCCTTCACCCATTCGGGGTCGAGCTCTTCGATGGGGGCGAAGCGGCCTCGCTTGTCCACCATAGGGAGCTGCTTGCCGTCGCGGTCGAAGAGCAGCAGCTCGCCGATGCCGGCCTTCTTGGCCACACGGGCATCGTCGGCACCGAAGGTAGGGGCGATATGGACGATGCCGGTGCCGTCCTCGGTGGTGACATAGTCGCCCATGATGATGCGGAAGGAGCCCTGCTCCGAAACCTCGCGGGGCTTCACCCAAGAAATGAGCTGCTCATAGCGCATGCCTTCGAGGTCCCTGCCCTTGCACTCGCCAAGCACCTTGTATTCTGGACTCTTCCCTTCGGGGAACATACTGCCCACCAGCGGCTTGGCCATGATGATGAGGCAGGGCTGCTCGGTGTAGGGGTGGGTGGTTTCGAGGAGTACATAGTCGATGCCGGGTCCCACGCAGAGGGCAGTGTTGCTGGGGAGGGTCCACGGCGTGGTGGTCCAGGCGATGGCGTAGACCGGCAACGAAGAGCCATAGACCAGCGTCTGGAAACCGTTGGCCGCACCGACCTGCGCACCATCCTTCACCATGCGGAACATAGCCACGCAGGTGGTGTCCTTCACGTCGCGGTAGCAGCCAGGCATGTTCAGCTCATGGCTGCTGAGGCCCGTGCCGGCAGCGGGACTGTAGGGCTGGATGGTATAGCCTTTGTAGAGGAGGCCCTTGTCGTAGAGCTTCTTAAGCAGGAACCACAAGGTCTCGATATACTCGTTGTCGAAGGTGATGTAGGGATGCTTGAGGTCGACCCAATAGCCCATCTGGCGCGTCAGTTCGTCCCATAGGTCCTTGTATTTCAACACCTCGGTGCGGCAGGCCTGGTTGTATTCGTCGACGGAAATCTTCTTGCCGATGTCCTCCTTGGTGATGCCGAGGTTCTTCTCCACACCGAGTTCCACGGGCAGACCGTGGGTGTCCCAGCCGGCCTTGCGGTCCACGAGGTAGCCCTTCTGCGCCTTGTAGCGGCAGAAGACGTCCTTGATGGTGCGGGCCATGACGTGGTGGATGCCGGGCTTGCCGTTGGCGCTCGGAGGGCCGTCGTAGAAGACGAAAGAGGGATGCCCCTCGCTGAGGCGCTGGCCTTTCTCAAAAGTCTCGTTCTCTTCCCAGTAGCGGCGAATCTCCTCGCCAATCCGGGTCAAATTAAGCTGCTTATATTCGTTGTAAGCCATATCTATATATAATGCTATGTATTCTTTCTTGTTTACAATCAAAGCGTTGTCCGCCAGGACGGACAACAAACCCAGCAACAAAGTTACGAAAAATTCCTGAAACAGGACAAAAAAAAATGAGAGAGGCGACCATGTCGCCCCTCTCCAAAAACATTCATAAGTCAAAATCCCTTAGAGGGCATAGCCCAGACCAATGAACCAGTTGGCCGACTTGAGGGTAGTGTTGTCGGAATCGCTGAGGTTGAGGAGGCCCATGTTGTAGCCGCCGAAGAGGTTGAACTCGCGATAGCCCAGGCTGAGGCCGAAGGTCAGACCGATGTCGAACTTCTTCTGGTCGCTGTCTTCGCCATACCAGTCAAACTCACCGTCGGCACTGAGACCGAGAGCGGAGAGGACAGTGGCATTGGCGTCATAGGTGCTCTTTCCGCTGAGGGCAAACGAGAAGTTGGGACCCGCAAAAGCGGAAACCCGCAGCGCATCGCTGAGCGAGAGGCCATAGTTGAACAGCACGGGGACATCGAGCACAATCTGGCTGTGGTCCACATCGATGGAAAGGGTGCCAGCCTTTCTGGTGTCCGACTTGGTGTTGTAGCGGAAATCGGCACCGACACCGACATTGAGGTCGCCAGTGAGGTTGATGTTGTAGTTGGCTCCCAGGAAGAAACCGTTCAGGTCCATCTTCTCGTCATTGCCGTTGTAGGTGGTGGTGTAGGTCACGGGCGAATAACCCAGATGGACATTGAGCTGGGCGTTGGCCTTGCCGACGAACAGCATGCTGGCTGCAACAGCCATGAAAGCAAATACTTTTTTCATTTTTACAATTTTTTAGTTAACAATGTTGATAATCGTCATTAAATCGCCTGCAAAATTACATCCATTTAAGTCGACCGCACACGCCACAGGCGGAATAATTATCAACAACGCATTGTTGAACCCCTCCTCCCGACTGATTTCCAACCAAATGAAAAAAGAGAAAAACCTCGCGAACCGAAAAAGTCCACGAGGCCAAAACAAAAGCGTATGAAAAAAATTATTACCTTATCGCGGTGATTATTTCTTTTTCAGATACTCCTGCACATTGTCGGAGGGAACGATTTCCTCGCTGAACATGTAGGCGTTGGTCTTGGGAGAACGAACCATGCGAATCACTTTAGCATAGCTTTTACCGGTGCCGGTCTTCAGGGTAGCAACAACTTTTTTTGCCATAGTCTATTTCTCCTTTTCTTTTACTATTTGATTTCTTTGTGAACGGTCATTTTCTTCAAGAAGGGGTTGTATTTCTTGAGCTCCAGGCGCTCAGGAGTGTTCTTCTTGTTCTTGGTGGTGATGTAGCGGCTCATGCCGGGAACGCCGCTGTTCTTCTGTTCTGTGCACTCCAGAATCACCTGGACACGTGCGTCTTTATTTTTCATTGCCATGACTAATTTGTTTTCAATTTCATAACTACTTGAATGTCACGAAAGAAAGAGCATCACAATCGTTCCGTTGGCCATTCAAATCGAGTGCAAAGATACGACTTTTTTTTCATCCGGCAAAAAAAATCTCACATTTTCGCGCTTTTTTCATTTCTCCGCCCCACTCATCTCCCCTCCATCCTCTCGCAACGCCAAAACCGACGCAGAGGGTGCGAACTATGTTAACGAACGTTAAAAACGGCTTGTTGCAACCCATCCATGTGCCTATCATGTCCTACTGTGGTAGGAGTTGGTAAGGAGATGGTAGGTGTTTGGTAAGGCGAACATAGGGTTAAGGAGCCTTGCCGGACCTCAGCTGGCGGCGCCGGGAATGCCTCCTTCCAGACAGAGGCCGGCGGCAGCGCGACGTGGGGCGGGGTCAGCAGCACTGGGAAGGGCATCTTGGGAAGACGCCTTCCACCCCCGAGGTGTCCCGATTGCAGATGGGAATAGAGAAGAATGGGGACTGCAACACAAAAGAAAAAAGATTATTTTTTTTGTGCGCGAATGCAAAAAAAATAGTATATTTGTAGTCCCCTCCATGTGTGGGGAAACCGCGCAACTGCAAGAAAAACAATGCAGTGTGCTATAATATGATATTGTAAAAAGGGAACAAATGGCACTGAAACGAGTGATGGTACTGACCGGAGGCGGCGACTGCCCCGGATTGAACGCGGTGATTCGCGGCATCGTGAAGCGTGCAGCGCAGGCCGGCGACTGGGAGGTCATCGGCTGTGTGGAGTCGTTCAACGGGGTGCTGCGCGAGCCGACGGAGATAGTGATGCTCGACGAGAAGAGCGTCGAAGGACTTCAGATACAGGGCGGCACCATTCTGGGCACCACGAACAAGGGCGGCCCCTTTGCCTGGCCTGTGAAGGAGGCCGACGGCACGTGGACCACCGTGGACCGCAGCGACGAGATGCTGCGCAAACTGCAATATATGGGCGTGGACGCCGTCATCAACATCGGCGGCGACGGCTCGCAGCGCATCTCACTGGGGCTGGCCAAGAAGGGGTTGAAGATTGTGGGTGTGCCGAAAACCATCGACAACGACCTCTCGCTGACGGACTACACTTTCGGCTTCCAGACGGCCGTGCAGATTTGCACCGACGCCATCGACAAGCTCGTCACCACGGCGGCTTCGCACAACAGGGTGTTCATCCTGGAGGTGATGGGGCGCGACGCGGGATGGATAGCCCTCCACTCGGCCATCGCCGGCGGCGCCGACGTGTGCCTCATTCCCGAGATCCCCTACGACATCGAGAAGGTGAAGGCCAAGATAGAGCAGCGCTACAACAAGCGTCGCGGCTATTGCATCATCGTGGTGGCCGAGGGCGCGATGCCCAAGGGCGGCAGCGTCACCGGTACGGAGACCGGCGAGGTGGGCTACCAGCATGTGAAGCTGGGCGGCGTGGGCGAGCAACTGGCCGCCGACCTGAAGGCCGCAGGCGTGGAGCACGACATTCGTTACACCATCCTGGGCCACCTGCAGCGCGGCGGCACCCCGATAGCTTTCGACCGTGTGCTGGCCACGGAGTTCGGCGTCCGCGCCATGGAGTTCGTCATGGAAGGCCGCTTCGGCCAGATGGTGGCCTACCACCACCCCGACGTGGTGGGCATACCGCTGGAGGAGGCCGTGAGGGAGCAGAACCTTGTGGCTCCCGACAGCCGCCTGGTGCACACCGCCAAGGGCGTGGGAGTCGAGTTCGGCGACTGACAGAGGACGGCCCGGAGGCCTCCACACACCCGGAAGCACCTCCCCCACCCCCTCGACCTGAATGCCGAGATACTCGGAGAGAATGAAAAAAACAACGAAAGAAATATATAAAAATATAATATAAGAACATTTAATAATATAATGGAACCTAAACGCATAAAATCAGCCCTCATCTCGGTCTTCTACAAAGACGGCCTGGAGGACATCATCCGCGCACTCGACGCCAACGGAGTGACCATCTACTCCACCGGCGGCACCTACAAATTCATCCACGACCTGGGCATCGAACCCATCGCCGTCGAAAGTCTGACGGGCTACCCTTCCATCCTCGGAGGCCGCGTGAAGACGCTTCACCCCAAAGTGTTCGGCGGCATCCTGTCGCGTCGCGACATGTACAGCGACGGCGAGCAACTGGCCCAATATGAGATTCCGGAGATCGACCTCGTCATCGTGGACCTCTACCCCTTCGAACAGACCGTGGCCAGCGGCGCCGCAGAGCAGGACATCATTAAGAAAATCGACATCGGCGGCATCAGCCTCATCCGCGCCGCCGCCAAGAACTTCAACGACGTGGTCATCGTGCCCGCCGTGGACTACTACGCCGAGTTCCTGAAGCTCTACACCGAGCAGCAGGGCTGCACCACCCTGGAGCAGCGCCACCGCTTCGCGGCCTACGCCTTCAACGTCAGCAGCCACTACGACACCGCCATCTTCAACCACTTCAACCAGAACGAACAGCTGCCCGTCATCAAGCAAAGCGCCAAGCACGGCGAGGTGTTGCGCTACGGCGAGAACCCACACCAGAAGGGCGTTTTCTACGGCGACTTGGAGGGCTGCTTCGAGAAACTCAACGGCAAGGAAATCAGCTACAACAACCTGGGCGACATCGATGCCGCCTGCGCCCTCATCGACGACTTCCACGGCCAGACGGCTTTTGCCATCCTCAAGCACAACAACGCCTGCGGCACCGCCGTGCGTCCCACACTCATCGAGGCCTGGAAGGACGCTCTGGCCGGCGACCCCGTCAGCGCCTTTGGCGGTGTGCTCATCACGAACCAGAAGGTGACCAAGGAGGTGGCCGACGAGATGCACAAAATCTTCTTCGAGGTGTGCATCGCGCCCGACTACGACGAGGAAGCCCTCAATGTGCTGCGCGGCAAGAAGAACCGCATCATCCTGCGGCGCAAGGCGTTCAAGATGGCTGACCCGATGTTCCGTTCGGTACTCAACGGTGTGCTGGTGCAGGACCGCGACACCGTGGTGCCCACGGCTGCCGACATGCAGAAGAGCGCCACCTCCACCGCCATCACCGCCGATCAGGCCGAGGACCTGGCCTTCGCCACCATCCTCGTCAAACACACCAAGAGCAACGCCATCGTGCTGGCCAAGGGTCGGCAGCTCTATGCCAGCGGCACAGGCCAGACGAGCCGCGTGGATGCCCTGCGCCAGGCCATAGCCAAAGCCCAGAGCTTCGGGTTCGACCTCCACGGCGCCGTCATGGCCAGCGACGCCTTTTTCCCCTTCCCGGACTGCGTGGAGATAGCCCACGAGGCCGGCATCGTGGCCGTCGCCCACCCCGGCGGCAGCATCCACGACCAGGACAGCATCGACTTCTGCGAACAGCACCACATGGGCATGGCCATCACCGGAAAACGACATTTTAAACATTAAAGAGAGACAATGGGACTTTTATCATTCTTCAACCGCGAAGTGGCAATGGACCTCGGCACCGCCAACTCCATTGTGATATATAACGACCAGGTGGTCATCGACGAGCCCTCTATCGTGGCCGTGGACCGCAACAACAACAAAATCATCGCCGTGGGCAAAGACGCGCAGCGCATGGACGGCCGCACGGACAACAAAAACATCGAGACCATACGGCCGCTGCGTGGCGGCGTCATCGCCGACTTCGAGATGGCGCAGCACCTCATCCGCGAACTCATCGGAATGACCAACATCAACCGCTCGTTCCTGCCGCCGTCGCTGCGAATGGTCATCTGCATTCCCAGCGGCATCACCAACGTGGAGGAGCGCGCCGTGCGCGAGAGCGCCGAGCAGGCGGGAGCCAAGGAGATACGCATGATTCACGAACCTATGGCCGCCGCCATCGGTGCCGGCATCGATGTGCTGCAGCCCGAAGGCCACATGATTGTGGACATCGGAGGCGGCACCGCCGAGATCGCCGTCATCTCGCTGGGCGGCATCGTATGCAACACCTCTATCAAGGTGGCCGGCGACGAGTTCAACGACAACGTGGTGGACTATATGCGCCGCCAGCACAACATGATTATCGGTGTGCGCATGGCCGAGAAGGTGAAGATAGCCGTCGGCTCTGCTGTCAGCGAGCTTGCCGACCCGCCGGAGGACTTCCGCACCCTGGGTCGCGACCTGCTGACAGGTCTGCCCAAAGAGGTCTCCGTCAACTACAAAGAGATTGCCCACGCCCTCGACAAATCGGTGGCGCGAATAGAGCAGGCCATCCTCGACACCCTGTCGAACACCCCCCCCGAACTGGCCGCCGACATCTACAAGAACGGCATCTATCTGGCCGGCGGCGGCGCACTGCTGCGCGGACTCGACGAGCGCGTGAGCAGCAAGACAAAGCTGCAGGTCCACATCGTGGAAGACCCCTTGCGCGCCGTGGCCCGCGGAACAGGCATCGCCCTGAAGAACTTCAACAAGTTCTCCTTCCTCATCCGATAGAAAAAAAACATTTGCCAATAGAAAGCAGCCATTCCAAAGGCTGCTTTTTTTTTCTCCGCAGGCTTCCCAATCCACATTTTTTCGCAACTTTGGAGGAAATTGCAATCTTTATTTAAATAAAGGCTGTTCCTAGGATTGAGAGAAATCGGGGTTGCGAACTGGGGACCGTTTTCAATTCTACGTTCTGCTACAAATTTCATTCAATGAACACCCGACAATGGTCCATCAGTCGTTTTATGCCTCACTGTCGGATGCAAAAAATTTGGGTGCCATAGACGATGTGTCGGTAGAGTGAGGTGTACTGATTTAGGTTGACAGTTTATACTCCTAATCTCATTATAGGTTGACAATCCTATTGTGTACATTATTGTCGCTGTGTCCTGGTTTCCTTTGCACCCGAAATCAGTTTGAGATAATGGAAACTATTATTATATGACTGCTTATCCCCATGCTGGGTATCGTGTTAGGGTCATCAGTGGTCTTCCTGACCCGCCAACAGATGTCGGGTCTG
>JAFVAM010000102.1 GCA_017480525.1 Bacteroidales bacterium
AAAAGGAAACTGAGGCTGCCATTGGTCTCCAGTGTGCCGCCATACTTGTTCATGATGCTCTTCACATTGGCGACAGTGCGGTTGTTGTTGTCGGAGAGGGCCTCGATGAAGAGGGCGATGCCGTGGCTGACATGGCACTCGAAGGTGAGTTCCTGCATCTGGGCGGCGTCCTTGTCGTTGGCCTTGTTGATGGAACGCTGGAGTGTGTCCTTGGGCATGTTGCATCCTCGGGCATTCTGCACGAGCAGACGCAGGCGGGTGTTGCTGTCGGGATCGGGGCCACCCTCGCGCACGGCGATGGCCACCTGCTTCAGAATATTGCTCCACTGTTTCGAGCGCTTGGCATCGGCCGCGCCCTTGGCTCTCTTAATCTTAGACCATTTGTTGTGTCCTGACATAATAAAATTGGTATTTAATTATTTTATTTATTTAATGTAAGTTTCGTTATCTGGAGCGACCTTCATGTCGCTCGTTTTGTCCAACGTGGAATCCTTCTGTCCGCCCGTCTTCCACTGGATATAGGTAATCGGCATGTCCTGGGCGAGGAACATGCGCTCGTAGAAAGTCTGTGTCAGCTTGGCCTCGCCGTCGTAGTCGGCATGGTAGAGGTCGCTGGTGCTGCAAAGCACCTCCACCTGGCGCTGCGGCAGCACCTCGTTGAGCGTGTAGTCATAGAGTTCCTGGCTGTCGGTCTTGAGGTGCATCACGCTTTGCGGAGCGAGGAAGCGGGCGTAGGTGTCGAGGAAGCGGGGCGACGTCAGCCGTTTGTTGGGCTTCTTCGGCTGCGGGTCACAGAAGGTAATCCATATCTCGCTCACTTCGCCAGGGGCGAAGAAACGGTCGATGAGTTCGATGCGTGTGCGTATGAACGCCACGTTGCCCATCTGCTCCTCCACGGCAGTCTTGGCGCCGCGCCACAGGCGGGCGCCCTTGATGTCTACGCCGATATAGTTCCTTTCGGGGTGGATGCGGGCCAGGGCGACGGTGTAGTCTCCTTTGCCGCACCCCAACTCCAACGTGATGGGGTTTCCATTGCCGAAATGTTCAGCCCAGCGTCCCTTCATAGGGAACCCCTCCTTTTCCAGCTGGTCGAAGCCCACCTGGAAAAGGTTGGGGAACGTCAGGTTCTCGGCAAAGCGTTGCAGTTTGTGATGGCCCATCGGTCTGTTGAGTGTTGGTGAGTTCTTTGTTAGTCGGTTGTACGTTTCAGTCTTTTTACAGTTCCTTGATGGCAATGTCGCCGTCGTACCAGCTCTTAATGTGGTTGTAGAGAGCCTCGGCCTTGGTGCGCGTGGGAGCGCTGCCCATACTGACGTAGTACATGTCGTTCTTCTCGATGATGTAGGCGTCGCAGCCCAACTCATGCAGGCGGGCAGTCATCTGGGCGGCAGTGGTCTTGTTGAGGTAGAAGCCTGCAACGATGTCGAAGCCCTGCTTGCTGTTCTTCTCCACATATACATATACCGGAGCGTCCTTGTCGAGCTTGGTCTTGGGCTTGCGCACCTGTGCGGGCTGCTCGGCAGTGGCCTTGGGCTGCTGAGCCTCGGCGGCGGCACGTTGTGCCGTGCCGGGCTGGATGCCCAGCTCGTCGACCACGCGGTCCAGAAGGTCGTCGAGAGCCTGAAGGTTCATCAACTCGCCCTGCACCGTATGGCGCGCCACGTCGGCATAGGTGTGCTTCAGCCACGGCTCCGCCTGTTCGTAGAGGTAGTCGTCGTAGGGGATGAAACGTTGCACAGCGAAGCGTGGTCCGAGCAACTGTTCGAGACGCTCGCCGGCGTACTGGCGCACACGGTCCATCATCGGGACACGGGCGTTGAGATAGTCGCGCTCGGCAAGGTAGTTGGCAACATAGTCTCTCATGTTGGCGCACACGATGTCGATGCTGCGGTCGATCTCGCGGTCGCTGTAGATAATCATGTCGGGGTTGTAGGTCAGCGGGGTTTCCACGGACACGTCGAGATGCTTGCGTCCGGCAGTCTCCGTCGTGCTGTCGCCCGTAGCACTGTTGCGCACTTTGAAGAAGTAGAGAGCGGCGGCAGCCACGAGGAGCAGAAGCAGGAGCAGAATCAGCCACTTCAGCCAGCCTCCGCGCTTCTTCCCGTTGTCGTCGTCCGTGGCGGCATTTTGTTCGGCCTTGGCCAGCTTCGCCTGCTTGGATTTTTCCTTCTTGGCCTGGCTCTCACGCTCCTCACGCTCTTTTTGGGCCTTGCGCTCCTGTTCGGCCTGTTCTTTCTTGGCACGCTTTTCCTCTTCCTTGCGGCGGGCCTCGTCGGCTTTGCGCTGCTGCTCGGCCTCTTTGGCGGCGGCCTTCTCGGCAGCCTTGCGTTCCTGCTCGGCCTCTTTCTGACGGCGGGCCTCCTCGGCGGCAGCCTTGCGCTGTTCCTCCTTGAGGGCCTGGGCCTGACGTTCACGCTGGGCGTCGAGTTCCCTCTGTGCTTTCAGCGAATCCTGTCCGGTGCCGAGCACATTCTCGTCTGCCAACGACTGCCCGCTGGCAGGCGTGGATGCCGCCAGTTCCTTCTCCCTGGCTGCCTGGCTGGCGGCCACGGCAGCCAGCACGGCGGCCTTCTTCTCGGCCTTGCTCAAATTCTTCGAGGCCTTGTCCTCGGCGCGACGCAGGCTTTCCTCATCGCTCTTCTCCGAGCGCAGACGCTCCTCTTCTGCCTTGCGCTCGGCCTTGCGCATCTCCTCTTCGGCAATGCGGCGTTTCTCTGCCTCTTCACGTTCCCTGGCAGCACGCTGCTGGGCGGCCAAACGCTCTTGCTGTGCACTCTCCTTCTCGGCACGTTTGCGGAGTTTCTCACGCTGTTTCTCGGCTTTGGCTTCAGCCTTGAGACGTTCTTTCTCGGCCTTGGCGTCGGCCTTGAGCTGGGCCTTGGACTTGGGAAGATCGTCGAGCTTGCGCAGACTTTCCTGCCAGTCGTCGCTGAGCGGGGTCCGTGCGGTCTGGCTGGAGGAGTCCACTTCCTCTTCCGTGGGGTCAATCTCCACCACGGTGGGGGACGGCCTGTGCGTCGGTTCCTGTTACGGTTCGTTTTTCTCCTCGGGTTCGGGTTCAGGTTCGGGTTCCGGCTCTGGTTCGGGTTCTGGCTCTGGTTCGGGATCCGGCTCTGGTTCAGGTTCTGGTTCAGGCACTGGGGCAGGTTCAGGCACTGGGTCAGGCGTCGTCACCACCTGCACCTCCGGTTCGTCCTCAAACTGGGCAAACGGATCCTCGCTGTCGCTGTGGTCGTAGGTCACCACATCCACCAGGGGGGTCTCGTTGCCGTTGCCGGCGTCGAGCATCACACCGTCGGCCATGTCGAAAGCATACCCGTCGCCCACCTTTGTGATGGAGCCAAGGTCGCCAAGACGGTGTTCGCCAGAGCGCTGCAACTTGTCGGTCAACGCGTCGACATAGTTGCGCCACATCTGCTGCGCCACGTCCTCGCTCACACACTCGCGCTCGGCAATGATTTTCACTAGTCCGTTGTCACCGCTGGTGGTTGGATTGAAGACAATATTGCGGGTGGAAGGATAGTATATCCCCGTAGCATGGTCATGATGCGGGTTCTTCACCTCGCTGTCAAACGTTCCGATTTTGGGCAGTTCGACTTTCTGTCCCTGCTGCAACAACTCAACGATTAATTCGGTTATATTCATAATAATTTCTGTGTTATTCGTTCATGATGTCTCAACGCACGCTCGGCGGCCTCGAGGTCGGCAGGCGTGTCGATGCCGATATTGGCCGTGGCCGTCTCGCAGACAGCGATGCCATAGCCTGCCTCCAGCCAGCGCAGCTGTTCCAGTTTCTCGATGGTTTCCAGGCGGCTCTGCTTCATGGCGCACAACTCTGCCAACACCTGCGGCCGGAAAGCATAGATACCTACATGTTTGAAATACGCGCCCTCGCCAAGCCACTGCGAGGCATCCACATCGCGGCAGTAAGGAATGGCCTGGCGACTGAAATAGAGTGCCTTGCCCTCCGTGGTACACACCACCTTGACATTGTTGGGCGAAAGAAGCTCGGCAGTCGACGTGATGCGTGTCTTTAGGGTGGCAATGGAGACTGCCTCATCGGAAAAACAGCCGATAAGCGTCTGCAGCTGTGCGCTTTCGACAAAAGGCTCATCGCCTTGAAGGTTGATAACCACGTCGTAGCGCTCGCCGCGCTTTTCGAGTGCCGCCACCACCTCGCCACAGCGGTCGGTGCCGCTGCGATGCTCCGACGAGGTCATCATCACGCTGCCCTCGCCGAACATTTTCTCCACATGAGCAAAGATGCGCTCGTCGTCCGTGGCCACCACGGCACGGTCGACCCCCTTTGTAAAGCGGGCAGCAGCATAGGCATAGTCTATGATGGGTCTGTCCCCAAGCCTGGCCAAGGGCTTGCCGGGGAAACGCGTCGAAGCGTAGCGTGCTGGAATTACGGCCAATACCTTCATGTCTCTCCCTCTAATCTTCGTTGCCGAAAAGGCTGTTGAAAATAGCATCGATTTTGTTGATTACCGCACCGAGGTCCTCACGGTTCTCCACAAAGTCCAGCTCGTCAGTGTCCACCACCAGCATCTTTCCGTCATAGTTGGCAGCCCAGTTCTCGTAGCGGTTGTTGAGGTTGGTGAGGTAGTCGAGCCTGATGCGGCTCTCGTATTCGCGTCCGCGCCTCTGAATGTGGCGGATAAGCGTCGGCACATCGCCTCGTACATAGATGAGCAGGTCGGGTTTAGGCAGGAGCGAATAGGTAAGTTCAAAAAGCCTGGTGTAGGTATCGAGGTCGCGTGTGGTGAGCAGCCCCATGTCGTGCAGGTTGGGGGCGAAGATGCAGGCATCGTCGTAGAGCGAACGGTCGCGGATGAAACTCTCGCCCGTGGCGTTAAGCTCGCTGAGCTGCTTGATGTTGGCGTAGAGCGAATGCACAATCATATTGAACGACCAACGGCGCATCTCCTCATAGAAACTGTTGAGGTAGGGGTTCTCCTCCGAAGGTCCGAAGACAGCACGGTAGCCGTAGTGTTTCGACAACAGCTTGGTGAGTTCCGTCTTTCCGGCACCGATATTTCCCGAGATTGCTATCTGCATATTCTTTTTTCTATGCCACAATTTCCGCTTTCTCATTGAGGCAGAAACACATGGCGACGTTATACCATAACCTTTAAGACTGCAAATATACACTTTTTTTTAAATATGAAAGAAAAAAACTGACAATCTCACCCCCATCTCGCCTCCCCGCCACTCACCCTCCCCCACTTCTCCACCTCACTCTCCGGCACCCTCAGAGCATTGCCAATGGAGACGGACACTGAACGCCGACAGGTGTCGAGACATCGTTTTTCCCTGGCGAATTTGTATGTGCAAAAATCACTTAACAACTCTTGCTATCAGATGTTTAAACAGAATTTTTAACAATTAATTTAACATTTAATACAACACACTCATTCCATGGCGTTTACAAATTCATACGACAACGCAATCACCTAATTTCATGTGGTTTACGTTTTTTTTAGAGAGGCCAGCGCTGCGGACGCGCCTTGCCAGGAGTTCGCGCCACCCCTGCGGAACGACGGAATTTTGCACATTTTCTTCGCACGCGCCGTGCACACCCTGACAATATTTGCACGATTCAAAAAAAAAGCGTATCTTTGCAAATGGAAAAGCAGGGAGAGAAAGGGACGAAAAAACGATTTAATATCATAGAATCAAACCATTATGAAGGACATTGACAATCTGGACACACTCATCAAAATGGCCCTCACAGAGGACGTGGGCGATGGCGACCACTCCACTCTGGCCTGCATCCCCTGCGATGCCATGCGTACAGCCAAAATGATGGCCAAACAGGAGGGGATCCTGTGCGGCATCGAGGTAGCCCGCCGTGTGTTCGAACTGGTTGACGACACCCTGACAATCCAACTCTGCAGACAGGACGGCGAGAGCCTCCGCAAAGGCGACACCCTCATGACCGTCAGCGGCAAGGCACAGAGCATCCTCACCGCCGAGCGCACAGCCCTCAACTTCATCCAGCGCCTCTCCGGCATCGCCACCGAGACCCATCGCATGGTGAAGATGCTCGACGGCCTGGAAACCAAACTCCTCGACACCCGCAAGACCACTCCCAACATGCGCCTGCTGGAGAAATATGCTGTCAAATGCGGCGGCGGCACCAACCACCGCATCGGCCTCTACGACATGGTGATGCTCAAGGACAACCATGTCGACTTCGCCGGCGGCATCGAGGAGGCCATCGACCGCACACACAAATACCTGGAAAACAACGGGAAGAGCCTCAAGATAGAAATCGAGGTGCGCAACCTCGACGAGCTGCAGCGTGTACTCGACCACGGCGGCGTGGACCGCATCATGCTCGACAACTTCGACACCGAGACCCTCCGCGAGGCCGTGCGCCGCATCGACCATCGCTATGAAACCGAGGCCAGCGGCGGCATCACCGACGCCACCCTGCGCGACTATGCCGAGACTGGCGTGGACTTCATCTCCGTCGGCGCGCTGACCCACCACATCAAGAGTCTCGACATCTCCCTCGTGCAACAATGAAAAAAGTCAAGGTCTGGATTCGCGCGCTGCGTCTCAAGGCCAGCAGATATTCGCGCCATCTGCTCTACAAGCGATGGGTGCGCGAATTGCTCTATTTTCTCCACAACTTCTCCCTCCCGGGCACCAGGGGCGTACCCATCTACCACATCCTGAGCTACTTCTTCGCCAGCACACTGGAAAGTTCGCTCGTCCAGCGGGCCAAAGGGCTGGCCTATTCGTTCCTCGCCGCCTTGCCGCCACTGATGATTTTCGTCTTCTCGCTCATCGCCTATTTCCCTGTCGACGGCCTGCAGGACGAATTGCTCAACGGCATGGGTGGCCTCGTACCCGACAAGATTCTCACCCCCCTGTCGAACACCGTCAACGACGTCATGGGCCACCGCCACTCCACGCTGCTCTCCATAGGATTCATCTTCTCCATCCTACTGGCAGCCAACGGGATGAACGGAATCATACAGTCGCTCAACTTCGCCAACCGCAGCATCGAGCAGCGCCCCTACCTGCAGCGCTTTGCCATCTGCCTGGCCCTGGTGTTCATCCTCTACCTGCTCATCGTGCTGGTTCTCACGCTGCTCATCGGCCACAAATACCTGCTACAGCTCATCTTCAGCCAGGGATGGCTCAACAACACGAAAGCCAACACCCTGATGTTCAACATCGGGCGATGGGTACTTCTCTCGCTGGCCACGCTGCTGGCCATCTCGATCACCTACTGGTGGGCGCCGGTGAAGAAACAGCGCGTGGGATTCTTCTCGGCAGGAGCCATACTCTCCACGGGCATGTTCTTCCTGCTGACATGGGGCTTCGGCATCTACCTCAACAACTTCAACCGCTACAACCTCATCTACGGCTCCATAGGCTCCCTACTGCTCCTGATGCTGTGGATTTATTTCAGCTGCATCGTGCTCCTCGTGGGCTATGAACTCAATTCCAGCATCTACGACGGCACCCTGCGCCACAAGAACCGCCTCGTCAAGCGACAGATAAAAGACAGAATACAAATTTTCAAAGATGATAATACAAAAGAAACACGGGAAGGTGGTGCCTACTGACAGCACCCCGAAGGAAACATTCAAGATGGTGGCCAAAACGATGGTCAACCTCGAAGAGGTGCTCGCCGAGGAGCTGCGCCAGATGGGTGCCCTCAACGTGACCGTCGGAGCCCGCGCCGTGGAGTTCGAAGGCGACATGCGCCTGCTCTACCGCGCCAACTACTGCTGCCGCACCGCCCTCGCCATCCTCAAACCCTTCGCCGAGTTCGACGCCAACGACGACCAGGAACTCTACGACCAGGTCTACAAGATACGCTGGGAGAAAATCCTCGACGTCGACGGGACCTTCATGATCGACTCCACCACCAGCGGCGAAGTCTTCACGCACTCCTACTACGCTGCCCTCAAAACCAAGGACGCCATCGTCGACCGCTTCCGCCGCAACTTCGGCAAGCGCCCATCCATCGACACCGAGTCCCCCGACTATAAGTTCAACCTCCACATCCGCGACAACCACGTCACCCTCCTGATGAACGCCAGCGGCGACTCGCTCCACAAGCGCGGCTACCGCCAGGCCGTGGGTGTGGCACCCATCAACGAGGTCCTCGCCGCAGGCCTGCTCAAACTGGCAGGATGGAAGTGCGACTGCAACTTCTACGACCCCATGTGCGGCTCCGGCACCCTCCTCATCGAAGCCGCCATGATGGCCAACAACATACCGGCGCAGTACTACCGCCACAGCTTCGGCTTCATGCGTTGGAAAGAGTTCAACCTCGGCGACTGGAAGAGCGTCAAAAACGAGGAAAACCGCAAAATCGGCGCCTTCGACTTCGACTGCGAAATCTGGGGCAACGACATCGACGAGCAGGTCATCCAGCAATGCGAGAAGAACCTCGAATACACCAAGCTGCACAAGGACGTCATGCTCCACATCGGCGACTTCGCCGAGCAGGACCCGCCCGAAGGCAAAACCCTGATTGTCACCAACCCGCCCTACGGCGAACGCATCAAGGTGGAGGACCTCAACGCCCTCTACACCCAGCTCGGCGACACCTTCAAGCAGCGCTATGGCAAGGACTGCGACGTGTGGCTCATCACCTCCGACTTCGAGGCCATGAAACACATCGGCCTCCATCCCTCGGCCAAGATTCCCGTGCAGAACGGCGCCCTCGACTGCCGCTTCCTCCACTTCGAACTCTACGACGGCAGCAAAAAGGCCAAATACCAGACGGATGCTGAATAGCAACAACGTCAGACGCCTCGCCCTCGAGGTGGGCTTCGACGACTGCGGCGTGGCCCGTACCAACGCCCTCACCGACGATGAATACCCCTTGCGCAGTTGGCTCTCCAAGGGCTGGCATGCAGGACTTTCCTATATGGAACGCAACGTCGACAAGCGCATGGACCCGCGCCTGCTCGTCCCCGGTGCCAAAAGCGTCATCTGCTGCGTCAGCGCCTACCCCCCACCCTCCTCCAGGGGAGGCGTGGCGGCCTACGCCCGCACCCGCGAATACCACAAGGTAGTGAAGGACATGCTCTTCCGCCTGCGCGAACGCCTCGGCATCGACGGCAAACTCTGCTGCGACACCGTTCCCATCAGCGACAAGCACTGGGCCGCCCGCGCCGGTCTCGGCTTCATCGGCCGCCACACACTCCTTGTCACTCCCCGCTTCGGCACCTGGGTCAACCTCGGCGAGATTGTCACCACCGAGGAAATCGAGATTGTCGCCATTGAGGAGACAAAGAATGAAAATTCGAAAACGGCGAGCCTCCTCCCCGGCCAGGACAATCCGTCCAGCCCCGACCCTCACGCAGCTTTCTGCCTGAAGTGCCACCGCTGCATCGACGCCTGCCCCAACCACGCCATCGCCCCCGACGACCCTCCGATGCTCGACGTCGCCCGCTGCACCTCCTACTACACCACCCACCACCCCCAACCCCTTCCCGTCGGCCTCGACGCCGGCGGCTACACACAGGGGTGCGACCTCTGCCAGCTGGCCTGCCCCTTCAACCACCGGCAAACACCGAAGAATTAAATTCCTTTTATTTTTATTTCTAACAAAAAAAATCCTTATGTTCAAACAAACCCATCAACACACCGGCGCGTTGCGTCCCGCCAAGGCGGCGGTGCGCTTCCGACGCTTCTGCCGGGCGGGATGGGCGGCCTACAGCTCGATGCACCGCGAGGTGACCATCGGCCGCCTTGCCGCCCGCGTGGCCGACAGCAGCCTGACCAAGACGGCCACCGCCACCACCCTCGCCCTCCTTGTGGCGCAAAGCCCCGCCCTCGCCCAGAGCGACCGCGAACAGGAGGCACGCACGCTGCCCGAAGTCGAGGTGACGCTCACCTCGCAGCTCTCAAGCCTCAGCAACGCTGAGCCTGCGGTCGTTCTCACCGCAGAAGACCTCCGTCAAACCGACATCCGTTCCATCGCCGACCTCGTGGCCCTGCTCCCCGGGGTGGACCTCCGCACCCGCGGCGCCGACGACGTGCAAGCCGACCTATCCATGCGCGGCGGCACCTTCGACCAGATGCTCGTCCTCCTCAACGGCGTCAACCTCACCGACCCCCAGACGGGACACCACACACTGGACATCCCCATCGACATCACGATGGTGGAACGCGTCGAACTGCTGACACCCGCACAGCTCATGGCCCGAGGCATCGTGGCCTTCTGCGGAGCAGTGAACATCGTCGTCAGCGACCACTACCGCGACCGCCTGCTGGCCACCGTCAGCGGCGGCTCTCACGGCACGGCCCACGCCTCGCTCCTCGGCAGCCGCACCGCCGGTCCCTGGGCCCTGACAGCGGCGGCCTCCTACCACCGCAGCGACGGCTACCGCCCCAACACCGACTTCCGCCACGGCAGCCTCTTCCTCCAGGCCGCGCGCCACAGCGAGCGCAACGATCTCCACCTGCAGCTCGGCGGCCAGATGAAAGGCTTCGGCAGCGCGGGCTTCTACTCCACCGCCTACCCCGACCAATACGAGGCCACACGCACCCTGACGGCCTCCGTCACCGACAAGATACGCTTCTCCTCCTTCAGCCTCCAGTTCTCCGCCTACGGCCGTCTGCACCGCGACCGCTTCGAACTCTTCCGCGACGGCTATGTGGACGACGTGCCGACGTGGTACACAGGCCACAACCACCACCTCTCCTCCCTCGCGGGCGCCAGCCTGCGACTGCTGCGGCCCCTGGCCGTGGGCGAGATGGTGGCAGGCGCCGACCTGCGGCGCGAGGGCATCTGGAGCAACGTCCTCGGCAGCGCCGACAGCACCCTCCCCTCCCCCTTCACCATGAGCGCCTCCCGCACCTCGGCGGCCCTCTTCGGCGGCTACGGCCTGCGGCGCGGTGCCTTCAGCGCCGAAGCCGTGGCCCTCGGCCACCTCAACACGCAGTTCGGCCCCGACTACGGCCTCGCCGCCTCGGCAGCCTACAAAATCCCGGCCTTCGCCGTCCAGCTCTCCCTCGCCCGCACCTTCCGCCTCCCCACCTTCACCGACCTCTACTACCAGAGCGCCACCCAGCAGGCCAACCCCGACCTCGGCCCCGAAAGCAGCACCACGGCCGAACTGACGGTGACGAGCACCAAATGGGAAATAACCGAATTGTCAACCTTCCATTTTCAACTCTCATACTACTACCGTTCCGGCACCGACATCATCGGCTGGGCGCGTCCCACCGAAGCCGACCTCTGGCTCTCGATGAACCACAGCTCCGTCGACGTCATCGGTCTCGACGCATCCGCCAATTTCCAGTTCCCTGTCCTCAATCTCCAACTCGCCTACTCCTTCTGCCACGTCGAGGCCGACAGCCGCGGCCTCCTCTCCTCGTCGGCCATCGACCACCTGGGCCACCGCGCCCAGCTGCTGGCCTCGGCGCAGGTCACCCCGCGCCTCCTCCTCAAAGCCGGCGCCACGCTGCGCCACCGCGAGGGCCAGTATGTGGACGACGGCGAGACGCACCCCTACGGCACCGTCCTCCTCGTCGACGCCGGCGCCGACTACCGCCTCCTCCCCACGCTGACGCTCTTCGCCGAGGGCCGCAACCTGCTGGACCGCCCCTGGCGCGACCTCGGCGGCGTCCCCCAGCCAGGCATCACCCTCCTCGCCGGTCTCCGCCTGGAGCTGTGAAGCGCCCCGACGCGGGACGGAAAAAATCCCACACAACGACCCTCCGAAGCCCCTCAAAAAGGGCCTCCCACAGCGGGCGGTCAGCCCTTTT
>JAFVAM010000103.1 GCA_017480525.1 Bacteroidales bacterium
CCATCCGCCGCAGCCGTGCAGGCCTGCAAGACCCCAAACGGCCTATCGGCTCCTTCATCTTCCTCGGCACCACCGGCGTCGGCAAGACCGAACTCGCCAAGGCCCTCGCCGAAGTGCTCTTCGACGACGAGAACATGATGGTCCGTATCGATATGTCTGAATACCAGGAGCGCCACAGCGTCTCGCGCCTCATCGGAGCGCCTCCGGGATATGTGGGCTACGACGAGAGCGGCCAGCTCACCGAGGCCGTGCGCCGCAAACCCTACTCCATCGTCCTCTTCGACGAAATCGAAAAGGCCCACCCCGATGTGTTCAACATACTCCTCCAGGTCCTCGAAGACGGCCGCCTCACCGACAACAAAGGCCGCACCTGCGACTTCAAGAACACCATCATCATCATGACTTCCAACATGGGCTCCGACATCATCCGCGAGAAGCTCGACGGCCACTCCATGCCCTCGGCCTACGAACTCGACGAGACCAAGAACGCCGTCATGGAACTCCTCAAACAGCGCATACGCCCCGAGTTCCTCAACCGTATCGACGAAATCATCATGTTCCAGCCCCTGACGCAGAGCCAGATACGCGACATTGTCCGCATCCAGATGCGCGGCGTCGCCAAGATGTTGGAACAGAACGAAATCACCATCTCCGTCACCGACGAAGCCGTCTCCCGTCTCGCCGAAGTGGGCTTCGACCCCGCCATGGGTGCACGTCCCGTCAAGCGTGTCATCCAGCGCGAGATCCTCAACGAGATGTCGCGCCAGCTCCTCGAAGGCAGAATCCACGCCAACGAGACCATCATCATCGACACCATCGACGACCACTTCGTCTTCTACAACCCTGCCGGGAAGTGAAGGACGGAGCGAGGAACCGGGAGTGGGCTTCCTCACCAGGCGGCTCCCCTGGGCAAAGGGAGTCCCCTGCGGGGTGAGGGATGGGCAAACCCTCCCGGCGGAAAACAGAAAGTGTAACAAAAATCTGTCCACCGACGACCGGGACGCGACATCTCTCGCGCCCCGGTCTTTTTTTGTTAAAAATACACTTATCTACTTGATAATCATATATTTTAGCAGTAAACAACCTGTTTAATGTATTGACAATCAGCATTATCACCCCTTCAACACCGTACCAACAACCTACCAACGACCTACCAACTCCTACCCAACTCCTACCCAACTCCTACCACAGTAGGACTTGATAGGGTGTTGGCAGAGCTTTCATAGGCTCCTTGCAGGGGGACGGCACCTTGTCCGCGGGGACTCGAAGTGGATAATTCTATTCACACTCTCCTCGTCCACGCACCCCTCACGGCAGCACCCTTGTTGAAAAAAATCCTTGCGCAAGTCGGGGGATTTTTGTATCTTTGCAGTTGTATTTATTATAGAATTAGATTATTAATAATTGAGAAACACATAGATGGACAATTTTGTAGTTTCGGCAAGAAAGTATCGTCCCGTGACTTTCGCCAGCGTCGTGGGGCAGGAACACATCACGCGAACCCTGAAGAACGCCATCGCCACCGGCCAGCTGCCGCAGGCCTTCCTCTTCTGCGGACCGCGCGGCGTCGGCAAGACCACCTGCGCCCGCATCCTCGCCAAGACCATCAACTGCGAACACCGCACCGCCGACGGCGAGGCCTGCAACGAATGCCAGAGTTGCCGCTCCTTCAACGAGGGCGGCTCGATGAGCATCTTCGAACTCGACGCCGCCTCCAACAACTCCGTGGACAACATGCGCGAACTCGTCAAGCAGGTCTACATCCCGCCCCAGACAGGCAAATACAAGGTCTACATCATCGACGAGGTCCACATGCTCAGCACCGCCGCCTTCAACGCCTTCCTCAAAACCCTCGAGGAACCCCCGGCCTACGCCAAGTTCATCCTCGCCACCACCGAGAAGCACAAAATCATCCCCACCATCCTCAGCCGCTGCCAGGTCTTCGACTTCAAACGCATCGAGACCGACGACATCGTGAAGCACCTCAAATATGTGGCCGACAGCGAAGGCGTCAGCTATGAGGACGGCGCCATGGAGGTCGTTGCCCGCAAGGCAGAAGGCGGCCTGCGCGACGCCCTCTCCATCTTCGACCAGCTTGTCAACTTCACCCAGGGCAACCTCACCTACAGCGGTGTGCTGGAAAACCTCAACGTCCTTGATTCCGACTACTATTTCCGCCTGGTCGACTGCCTCCGTGCCGGCAACATGAGCGGCGCCCTGCTGCTCTACCAGGAGGTCATCGCCAAAGGCTTCGGCGGCCAGCACTTCCTCACCGGTCTCTGCGAGCACCTGCGCAACCTCATGGTCAGCCTCGACCCCCAGACCCTCAAGCTCATCGAGGGCGGCGACACCCTGCGCCAGCGTTTCGGCCAGCAGGCACAGCAGTGCGGTCTGCCGCCGCTGCTCGCCTGGCTCACCACGGCGTCGGACTACGAGTTCCGCTTCCGCGAGGCCAACAACAAGAACCTCTTCGTCGAGGTCTGCCTGATGAAGATGTCCACCCCCGCCGCCGGCGCCGCGCAAGGATAGATTGCAAGAGGCCGCGAGGCAGACATAGGAACCCAGGAAAACGACGGCAATCCAAAGGCCGCAGCCGGCGGTGCCGCCACGCCTGCAGGGCAGGCGGCAGCGACTGCGTGGCAGGGGACTTCGGGCGTTCCGGCCACGCCGGCAGGGCAGCCGGCGGCAGCGGCACCGCGCAAGGCACACATGGGTGGTTTCGCACCTCTCCCTGGCATGTTCTCCATCAAAGCCTCCTCAATCCGGCAGGCACCTGTGGAACACATCACGGTGGAAGTGAAGGAACTGACGGAAGCCGACCTCAAAACCTACTGGCAAGAGGCAGGCGAAGCCTTGGGTCTATCGGAAATCCTTGCCGACGGCCTCCCCAAGATGGGTGAACGCCCCGGCCTCTTCGAGGTCGACGCACAGTCCGTGGCCTTCCTCCAGAACTTCCGCCCCCACAAGGTGGACGTCATGGAATTCATGCGCAAAAAGACCGGCATGAAGATGCTCGACTGCAAGGTCAACCCCCTCTTCGTGGAAAAAACGGAGGTCATCTATTCCCCCGACGACAAATACGCCGCCATGCTGGCGGCCAACCCCAGCCTCGCCGAGCTGCGCAAACTCTTTCCCATGGTGGACTATTGACAGGGTTCTCTTTTTTTTTTGATTTCTGAGTTTGATGAACGATTATATTGATTTCTACAAGTTCGACGGGGCAGGCAACGACTTCGTGGTGGTGGACAACCGCCACGAGCGCCGCACCTTCGACGAGGCCTTGGTGGCACGCCTCTGCCACCGCCGTTTCGGTGTGGGTGCCGACGGACTGATGACTCTCGAAGCCGCCGACGACGGCCTCGACTTCGAGATGGTATACTACAACAGCGACGGGCGCATAGGCTCCATGTGTGGCAATGGCGGACGCTGCATCTCTGCCTTCGCCTACCTTCTGGGTATGGGCAAAAGGTTGCATTTCAAAGGCTTCGATGGTCCACACGATGCCGAACTACTCTCGTGGGACAACGACTGTCGCGTGGGCATCGTGCGGCTTGGCATGCGCGATGTGGCGGTCGACGGCATCACGCGGGTGCTCGACGGCTGGAGCCTCGACACAGGCTCGCCGCACTACGTGCAGCGCGTCGCCGACCTGGAACACTTCGACGTGGTGGGCGAAGGCCGACGCCTCCGCCACCGCACCGACCTCTTCCCGCAGGGCGCCAATGTCGACTTCATCGAGGACCTCCCCGACGGCCGCCTGGCCGTGCGCACCTACGAGCGCGGTGTCGAGGACGAGACATGGGCCTGCGGCACAGGCGTGACGGCCTGCGCTATCGTCAGCGGCAACCGCAGTCTGCTGACGCGCGGAGGCGACTTCCGCGTCGACTTCGACACCACCCCCTCCGCCTTCTCCCATGTGATGCTCACCGGCCCTGTGGCTCTCAACTTCACGGGAAAATGGAAGATACAACAGAATGACTGACAACGACAAGGAGATGGATCTGTTTAGTTCGATAGACACCGCATCGGTGCAGAAGAAGATGGAACAGCTGGCCGAGGAAATCGACCGGCTGAACTACGAGTATTACATGAACGACCGCTCGCTGGTCAGCGACCAGGAGTTCGACCGGATGCTTCGCGAACTGCAGGACCTGGAGCGGCAGCACCCCGAACTGGCCTCGCCCCTCAGCCCCACGAAACGCGTCGGCGGCGAGGTCAACAAAAGTTTCCGCCAGGTGGAACACCGTTTCCCCATGCTCTCGCTCGGCAACACCTACTCCATCGAGGAAATCGAGGACTTCGAGGCGCGGACGCGCAAACTCCTCGACGGCGAGGAGTTCAGCTACACCTGTGAGCTGAAATATGACGGTGTGGCCATCGGTCTCACCTATCGCCACGGTCGCCTGGTGCAGGCCGTAACCCGTGGCAACGGTGCCGTGGGCGACGACATCACCCTCAATGCCAAGACTATACCCACCATTCCCCTGCGCCTGCGCGGCGAGTATCCCGACGACTTTGAGGCCCGCGGCGAGGTGGTATACCCCTTCGACGCTTTCGACGCCATGAACCGCCAGCGCGAGGCCGAAGGCGACGAGCCTTTCGCCAACCCCCGCAACGCTGCCAGCGGCAGCCTCAAGCTGCAGGATTCTGCCGAGTGCGCCAAGCGCAAACTCATGTTCTGCATGTACTTCATGATGGGACCCAGCGAGGAGGAGTTGCCGCCGACGCATAGCGGCCGCCTCGAGTGGGCGCGCCAGATGGGTTTCAAGGTGCAGCCCTACATTGCCGAATGCAAGGACATCGGGGACATCAAAGCCTTCATCGACCACTGGGACAAGGCCCGCTGGGACCTCCCTTTCGGCATCGACGGCATCGTCATCAAGGTGAACCAGACGCGCCTGTGGGACAAGCTGGGCCTCACTGCCAAGTCGCCCCGATGGGCCATAGCCTACAAGTTCAAGGCCGAGCGCGTCAGCACACCGCTGGAGAGCATCAGCTTCCAGGTGGGGCGCACCGGCAAGGTGACCCCCGTGGCCAACCTGCGTCCCGTCTGGCTCGGCGGCACCACCGTGCGACGCGCCACGCTGGTCAACGCCGACTTCATCGAGAAGATGGACATCCATGTCGGCGACAGCCTCTTCATCGAGAAGGGAGGGGAGATTATCCCCAAGGTGGTCGGCGTGGATCTGGAACAGCGGCAGCCTGGAGCTGCGCCGGTGCACTATGTCGAGCGCTGCCCCGAATGCGGAACCTCCTTGGTGCGGGTGGAGGGCGAGGCGGCCCACTACTGTCCCAACCTCGACGGATGCCATCCTCAGATCATCGGCCGTTTGGAACACTTCGTGGGCCGCAAGGCCATGGACATCGAGAGCCTCGGCCCCGAACGTCTTGAGATGCTCTACCGCGCCGACTTGGTACACAACGTGGCCGACATCTACGACCTGCGCCGCGAGCAGCTGGTGGGCCTTGGCGCCGACCAGGCGGCCTCGATACAGGACAAAGGGGCCGACAACCTTCTCGCGGCCATCGAGGCTTCAAAGCAGGTGCCTTTCGAGAGGGTTCTCTTTGCTTTGGGAATCAGATATGTCGGCGAAGTCGGGGCGAAAAAGATTGCCCGCTACTTCAAGAACATCGATGCCCTGATGGCTGCCGACGAGGAGACACTGGCACAGGTGGAGGATGTGGGCGAGGTGACAGCCAGGGCGGTCAGTGAATGGTTCGCCGATGAGCGTCACCGCGCCATCGTTGAGCGTCTGCGCGTTGCAGGACTTCAGATGAGCGGCCTATGGGCCGAGGGCGGTGGTGTGCTCGACGAACTTACCTTCGTGGTGAGCGGCGTCTTCAGCCGTTTCTCGCGCGACGAAATCAAAGCCGACATCGAGCGCCACGGCGGCAAGGTCTCCGGCTCCATCAGCGGCAAGACTTCCTACCTGCTGGCAGGCGAGAAGATGGGTCCCGAGAAGCGCAAGAAAGCCGAGAAGTTGGGCGTCAGCATCCTCTCGGAGGAAGAGTATCTCCAAATGACCGCCGAAGGATGAAGCGTCTGTACATAGTCCTCCTGTTCCTGATGCCTCTCTTGCTCGCCGCGCAGAGCCATTGGCAGCTTGGCCTCAGCGGAAGCTACGCTATGCCCAACAACTTCAATATGATGGAATATGCCAGGGCTTCCGTGGGCTTCGACGCCACATGGTATTCCCGCCAGACGGGTTCCGACTATTGGCGTCTGCGCAAGCACTATCCCGCCTTCGGCGTGAGAGGCTCTTTCGCCTTCATTCCCAACGCCATCTACGGCCACCGCTTCGGCGTGGTGGGTCTGGTGCAGGCACCGTTGGGACGCTGGGTGGACTACCACCTCGGACTCGGGTTCTCCTCCTACACACGCCCTCAATGCCTCACCGGCGATGAGGAGAATATCTTCATCAGCTCTATCCTCAACTGCTTTATCGACGTGGGTTTCGACTTGCGCCTGGGTGAGCGCTATGCCCTTATAGCCTCGCTGCTCCACTCCAGCAACGGTATGCTTCGCTTCCCCAATAAGGGACTCAATTTCTTGCAGTTTGGCGTGGCGGTGAAGTTGGGCAATGACTATGAGCAACAGATGGACTGGCTCCACTCACGCGACCTCATTGACACACAGCCCGCTTTCGACCGCACGGAGTGGAACATCGCCTTCTCGCCCGGCACCGTCATGTCGCGCGACACCGACTTCTCTGGCTACTATTTCTGCTACGACCTCGCTGTCACTCTCCAGCACTACGTTTCGCCCACCTTCGCTTTCGGCGGCACGGTGGACCTCTGGTACAACTTCTGCGACACGCGCCACCTCGAACGCGAGGAGGGAGTCTACAATGTGCCGCTCTATGTGAGCGCCATGGCTATGATGGAGTTCTTCTGGGGACCGTTGAGTGTCAAGGCCGGTGCGGGTCCTGTCATTGTGGCGTCGCCGCAGGTCACCACGCCGTTCTATGAACGAGCAGGAGCCTACTACAACTTCGGCCATAATTTCATCGGTGTGGCGGTCAACGCCCACGGTGGACGTGTGGAGTTCATTGAGTGGACCTTCGGACGGAGGTTTCCCGCCGGAGGTTGATTTTCTCAGTCTTCCGACTGGCGGAGGATCTCCTCTACGATGGAGGCTTTCCATGGCGACGACATGTCGAAAATCTCGCCGATGGGACGGCTCAGCATCTCGATGAGCAGGTGAGTGTTGTCCTGGTGTTCCATGTGTTCCAGCTCTTCGGCCACCTGCTGCCAGTCGTGCTGCGAATAGAGCAGGGGAACGAAGTTGTTGAGGTCGAAGTTTTTCACCACCATGTTGTCGATGCCCTCGGTCTCGATGCGCGAGTGGGCGCGTGCGAGTTTTATCTCGCCCACCTCCTGCAGCACCTGCTGGTATTTTTCGTAGAGGACATATTCGTTCATCAGGAAGGCCACGACGGCATTGCTGAGCGAATCCCACATCTTGCGCGACAGCGGACGTGCCACGAAGCGGCCGAGCATGAAACTGCCCGCCGTCAGGCCGGAAACACCGCGTTGGCGACAGAGCGCAAAGGCGCGTTGGAAGAGATTCACCTTGTGGCTGCGGTTCAGCATGTCGAAGAGGCGGCTCTGGTCGTTGTGGTCGCCCATGCGGCTTTCAAGCACCTGATTGACATATTCCTCCGGGTGGCATTCGTACCATGTGTTGACTATCTCGGTGGCTATCTTGGGTTTGTTCTGCAGATTGCAGCGGATGAGGCGGGCCAGCTTGTTGAGGTCGGTGATGTAGGAGGCTTCCTGAGAGGTGACGATGCGCTGGTATTGGCCGTAGGCCTGCTTCATGCGATTGAAGAAGAGGAGTTCGTCGCCGCTGAGTTCTACGTTGTCGCCTTCGTAGAATTTGGTAAAGCGTGCGGGCTTGAAGTCCGCCTGCCCTTTGAAAAGGCTCTGGCGCTTGCTGCTGACGGTGAGCATGTCGCCCTCGGCGATGGTGACGCCCTCGGCGTTGACGATGGTGTTGTCGACGATGTGTATGCCGTAGGAATGGAGGTCCATGAAGGCGGGGATGCCATAGCCACGGCAGGCCGTGACGACATGGATGGCTGCTGGCATCATGCTGAGGATGGCATCGACCTCGTTGAGGGTGATGGTGTCTTCCGGCACGAAATGCTCCTGGCAGAGGCATACGTTCTCTCCCTTGCTTTTCAGCTCCTTGGCCTTGGCCACGGAGAAGCAGAGCCGTGCCGAGATGGCCGTGCGCGGCAGTACCGAGAGACCATGGCTGAAAAACTGCAGCGACGACAGCGAGTGGTCGTCGATGGAGGCGGAGACAATCTGGCGCAGGTGGTAGGGCTTGATGAGGTCCGTCACATGGGTGTCGGACACCAGGTTGTCGTTGCGCATGTCGATGGCCGAGATGAGGGCGGCGCGACCCGTCATCTCGCTGGCGTTGAGCTGCAACACCGAGAAGAGGCTGAGTTTGTGCGGACGTGTCTCGACAGCGAACTCGATGGTGACGGGTGTCTTGTAGCGGTATTCGAGCTTGCGCAGCAGGGGGTCGAAATGGTATACCGCCGGGAACTGGCCGCGGATTTCTGTGCGGTCGGAATAGGCGAGGTCCTCCGTTGTCACGTCGCCGGTCATGATTTCCTCACCGAAGATATTGCGGTAGCTCTCAATCTGCTTGCCTTCGCCGGTACGCGAATGGCGGCTGTAGAGCACTCCGGGGTAGGAGTCGTTGTTGCCGATGGTCCAGACCATGCGCTGAAGGATGAGGCTGGGGGAGGCCTGCTTGCCCTGCATGAAGGTGAGTATGAGGTCGGAGTTGTCGATATAGAATTGGCGCACATACTGCGTCAGCCGGAGAGCCTGGTAGGAGGCATCCTCGATGAGGCGGTCGCCGTCGTCGGTGGCGGAGATTTTCTGCTCCAGGATGGCAATGCGTCGGTGCTGGTCCTCGACGGTAAGCATGATGTCCGTCGTCTGGTAGCGGTGTTCTATGCCCAGCATCTCGCAGAGGGTGTGCAGGGTGCTGAGGTAGACGCGGTTGGCCATGGAATGCTCGAAATTGGCGTCGAGTGCTTTGTAGGCTGTGCGTGTCACCCCGATGTTGAGCAGTGTGGGCATCAGGCCCGGGATGTACTGCGGCATGGCGCAGCGTATGGCAAAGACCAGAGGATTGCGGCTGTCACCCAGGCGGCAGCGGGTCATCACCTCCAGGTTCTTGATGGCTTGTTCCAGCCGTTTGGCCAGGTGGTCGGGGTTGTTGAACGATTTTGACGTGAGGATGCAGAAGTCGGGCACGGGGTAGCAGTTCCTCGTCAGGTCGAGGAGCATGCGTCCCTTATAGCTGATTTCCTCGTCGGTGTAGTCGCCTGGCGAGAGGGTGGTGATGAGTTCGTCGTTCTCCGTCAGGGGGTTCTGTTCCACATAGCGTATGCAATCCTCGCGGAAGTTGTGCCGGAGGGCGTCCAGCTCTTTGTGTGCTGCATCGTCGAGGATGCCGTCGCGCTCGTCGAGCAGAAGTTCGAGGAAATGCACCTGTTCGTCGTCGCGCAGCCGCAGAAGCTGGTTCATGTCGTACCAACGCGGAGGGAACTCGTAGACGTTGTCGTCGGGTTCGCCCGCCAGACGGTAGATGACAGTGCCGGGCTTGTTGCCTTCCAGTTGGTTGGCGGGGTCCTCGCTGTCATGGTCGAAAATCTCCCGTCCCTGATGGGCGTAGAGCCTCACCATGTAGAAGTTAGGGTAGCTGGCGCGGATGCGCATGCGGCTGACGGACATAGACTTTTTTTCTTTACAATGTAATGGTCACTGCTGCTGGACGGCGGCCAGTTGCTCTGCCGGGGTCATGCCCAGGTAGGGGAGGCTCTTGCGAGTGTCGGCGGCAAGGACATGGTCGGGGTAGGTGGTGACGAACTCCGTATATGCCTCACGAGCGAGGTCGTATTGCTGGTTCTGTTCGTAGGCCCACCCTTTCAGGAACATACATCCGTCGACTTCCTCATATCCGGGATAGAGGCTGATGATGCTGTCAAGAATGGCGGCTCCCTGCTCGAAGTTTCCCATGGTGATATTGATTTCGGCTTTTTTGAACAGGTATACGGGCGCCAGGCTGTCGTCGGGATAGCCTTCCACAAACTGGCCATAGAGAGCAACCATCTGGTTGGCTTTCGCGGTGTCGGTGGCCACGGCAAAAGCCGAGAGGCTTTTCGACATGCTTTCGATGGAATCGACGAGTTCATCGTGGTTCAAGGCCTTTTTGCCGTTGTTGCCGCAGGCTGCCAGCAGCAGAGCTCCGATGGCGAGGATAAGGGTCTTTTTCATTGTGAATAGGGCTATTTTTTGTTGGGTTTCATCTTGTAGTGGGTGCGGATTCTTCCGGCGGCGATGTCGTTGAGGCGGCGTTTGAGCATGGTTCGACGCAGGCTACTCAGGCGGTCGGTGAAGACCTTGCCGTCCAGATGGTCTATCTCATGTTGGGCTATGCGGGCAAAGAGGCCGCTGATTTCCTCCGTGTGTTCCTGCCAATCCTCGTCCCACTAGTGCAGCACGATGGTGTCGGGACGCAGCACGTACTCGTGGATGTCGGGCACGCTGAGACACCCCTCGTTGAAATATTTCTTCTCGCCCTTGAACTCAAGGATTTCGGGATTCACCAGCGTGTGAACCTCCGTGGGTTCGCCGTAGGTCTCGGTCTTTTCGTCGTAGGGACGCACTCCGATGGTCACCAGCCTGATCGACAGGTCCACTTGAGGTGCTGCCAGACCTACGCCGTCGGCGGCATACATCGTTTCAAACATGTTGGCCACCAACTCCTTCAGGTTGGGGTAGTCTCTCGGCACCGGCTGCGCCACCTTGCGCAGCGTCGGGTGTCCGTATCCGATAATGGGTAGTATCATCTTTTGTTCTTTATGGTATTCATATATGTCTGCAGGATGAGCGTGGCCGCAATCTCGTCCACCATCGCCTTGTTGCGGCGCTGCTTCTTGCGCAGTCCGCTGTCGATCATCGTCTGGAAGGCTATCTTCGATGTGAAACGCTCGTCCACCCGCGCAATCTCCTTGCCGGGAAAGGCTTCGGCGAGCTGTGCCACGAAAGGCTCGATGTATTGCATCGACTCCGACAAACTGTTGTCCATACGCTTTGCAATCCCCACCACGAAGAGATCCACCTCTTCGCGCGCGCAATAATCTTTCAGGTAGGGGAGCAAATCCGTCGTAGCCACCGTTGTCAGGCCGGTGGCGATAATGCAGACGGGGTCGGTCACTGCCAACCCCGTCCGCTTTCTTCCATAGTCTATGGCCATTATTCTGCCCATATGTGGCCCCTCTCGGGTTCGAACCAAGGACCCGCTGATTATGAGTCAGCTGCTCTAACCAACTGAGCTAAGGGGCCGAAACGTTGTCTCCAACGCTTTTTCTCTCTCTCGAAATCGGCTGCAAAATTACGACTTTTTTCCGACATACGAAAATTTTTTTTCATTTATCCATATTTTATTCTTATCTTTGCTGCAAAAGAAATATATTGTTTAACCTTATAAAAAACTGAATAACATGAATATAGATTGGCAAAACCTTCCCTTTGGCTACGTCAAAACCGACTACAATGTCCGCTGCTGGTATCGCAACGGACAGTGGGGCGAAATTGAAGTTTCCAGCTCCGAACACATCGAAATGCACATGGCTGCCTCCAGCCTTCACTATGGACAGGAAGCCTTCGAGGGTCTGAAGGCCTACCGCTGCAAGGATGGCAAAATCCGCATCTTCCGCCCCGACGCCAACGCCGAGCGTCTGCAGAGCACCTGCCGCGGCATCATGATGCCCGAACTCAGCACCGAGAAGTTCGTCGAGATGTGCAAGAAAGTCGTCAAACTCAACGAGAAGTTCATTCCGCCCTATGGCACAGGCGCTTCCCTCTACCTCCGTCCGCTGCTCATCGGCACCGGCATCACTGTGGGTGTCAAACCTGCCGACGAGTACCTCTTCCTCATCTTCGTCACCCCCGTGGGACCCTACTTCAAGGGTGGCTTCAAGGCCAACCCCTACGTCATCACCCGCAAGTACGACCGCTCCGCCCCTCTCGGCACCGGTGTCTACAAGGTCGGAGGCAACTATGCCGCTTCCCTCAAGGCCCACACCGAGGCTTGCCACGGTGGCCAGTATGCCTGCGAGTTCTATCTCGACGCCAAGGAGAAGAAATATGTCGACGAGGCCGGTGCCACCAACTTCTTCGGCATCAAGGACGGTGTCTATGTCACTCCCAAGAGCACATCCATCCTGCCCTCCATCACCAACAAGAGCCTCATGCAGCTTGCTGAGGACATGGGCATGAAGGTGGAGCGTCGCCCCATCGACGTTGAGGAACTCAAGGAGTTCCAGGAGGCCGGTGCCTGCGGAACTGCCGCCGTCATCAGCCCCATCGAGCGCCTCGACGATCCCGAGACCGGCCACAGCTATGTCTTCGGCAAAGAGCCCGGCCCCGTCAGCACCAAGCTCTACAACGCCCTCCGCGCCATTCAGCTCGGCGAAGCCGAGGATGTCCACGGATGGAACACCGTCATGGAATAAACGATCCCGTTCCCCGTCACAACAGGGCGACAGGCAAAAAAACGACAAGACCCTCGCGGCAGAGTGCCGGGAGGGTCTTGCGTTTGTTGTTCAGGCGTTTAATGCACCACGAGTTGCCGGGAGGCGTTCACGGAGCCGGAGACGAGGAGGAGGTAGGAGCCTTTGGGGAGGGAGCGGAGGGAGAGGAGGGCGGGGCCGTCGGCGGTGTTCCACTCGCGGCGCAGGGCCTCGCGTCCGCCGGCGTCGACGAGCGTGAGCGTCACGCGGCCTGCCGGAGCCGGGCCGAAGAGCACGGACACCTCGTCGTCGGCGGGGTTGGGAGCGAGGGTGACAGCGGGGGCCGAGGTTTCCGGGGCCTCGAGGCCTGCGGGAGAGGGGAGGAGGATGGAGATGCTGTCGGACCAGTCGCTGTAGTGCACGCCGTCGTGAGCCACGCAGACCGACTGGACGTAGGCCACATAGGGAGTGTCGTACTGCAGGCCCGTGAGGAAATAGATAGGCGAGGTGGCGCGCCACAGGATGCCGTCGCCCGGAGGGGTGCCGGCAGGTCCGTAGCTCACCAGCCAGCAGCTGTCGTAGCGCCCGGCCTCCCACTCCAGCTTCACGTTGTTGCCGCCCACCACGGAGGTGTCCACCTGCGGCGTGTGGCAGTCCACCGTCAGGATGGGGAAGAAGTAGGCCACGCCGTGTTGGAACGAGGACGTCGTCATACCCCATTCGTCGTCGTCATAGTAGGAATAATGAGCATTGGGCCATCCGAGCCGTTGTGCGCCGCCCTGCATCAAGACTCTCAAAGGAGGCATGATATAATCCTCGCAGGAATAACCGTAATAGTCATCCGGGATATGTATTTCGCATTCTTCAAGAAACGGCAATGCAACGGAATCCTGCTTGTTCCGACTGATAAACGTGGCGAGGAAAAACCTATCGGAGATTTCTGTCGGATGGGTGAATGTGGCTTCATAGAGGTTGAAAAATATACCATTCCTATAAATCATTCTATAAGTGTTATTGTTGTTAAGTACAAAATTAGACATGTAATATTGTTTGCGGGGAGATGTGTTCGTGAGGTTGAAGTTTTTTTCCGTTATACGGTTCATGTTGGTGTCGAGCAGTTGAATGGTCACCATGTTGTAGCCATTTGCGGCAAAAGTATCTATCAGGGCTTTTTCCACTATTATGGCGGCGCCGCACACATTCAGAATCGTGTCGTTGGCAACCTCGACGGCAAACTTGTGTGGGTGGACATCAGGGAAATCAGGTATGTTATGGGCAGTAGGATCGAGAAGATGGTACTGAGGCGTATATACTTTTTTTGAGCAATCCTCTATATATGAATCCGTTGCTGTGTTGATGTGGATTGGACATCTCCATCCATGTTCATATTGATGACCATGCAAGTATAGGTTATAGTGGTGTGAAGGCATATAGTTGTAGTAGTAATAAGCCGGAAAATGGTTCGGGAGCGTATCATACTGCGCCGCGGTATGCAGTGCAACGGTTGTCAGTGCCAGGAGAAGGGTTGTTTTTTTCATATCTTTGTTTTTTCACTTATTCGCATATTTTGTCTAATATACCGAAGTTTAACTGGATTGGGAGAACACGTGGTCTAAGAGAGGTCTCTGCAATGACGGGGCCGTATGTATCCCAAAAGTCCCTGGAAGGAAGTCCCTGGAAGGGCAGCGGAATCTGGATAGGGCAATGATTTATGGGGGTTTGGTCATGATGCCAGATAAATGGAATGC
>JAFVAM010000104.1 GCA_017480525.1 Bacteroidales bacterium
AGCGACACGACAGAAATTTTTAAGAAACAAAAGATAAAAAAACGTGCGCGTGTGGGATTTTTTTCGTATCTTTGCACCCTATGAAAAATGCCAAATTCATGCTATGGGCCGCGGCAGTCTGCTTGCTGTCAGCAGGTTGCAACGGTTTCAACAAGATGCTCAACAGCAACGATTACGACGCGAAATACGCGGCGGCGATGAAATATTACAACGAGAACATGTACACCCGCGCCGCCCAGCTCTTCGAGAACCTGTCGCTCTACTACCGAGGCAAGGAGAACGCGGAGAACATAGCGTGGTACTACGCCATGACGCTCTACAAGCAGAAGGACTACTACACCGCCGGGTACCAGTTCAACCGTTTCGCGCGGCAGTTCCCCTACAGCGACCGCATGGAGGAGGCGTGTTTCTACTCGGCCTACTGCAAATACATGGACTCGCCGGACTACAACCTCGACCAGAGCGGCACCCGCGAGGCCATCGAGGAGTTCGAGACCTTTGCGGAGCGCTGGCCGCGCAGCACCCGCATCCCGGAGGTGAACAACTGCCTCGACGAGCTGCGCCAGAAGCTCATCCGCAAGGACTACGAGATTGCCTACGGCTACTACTTCATCGAGGAGTACCATGCCGCCTACGAGTCGTTCCGCCAGTTCCTCAACCGCTACCCCGAGGCCGCAGTGCGCGAGGACGCGATGTTCTACATGCTCGAATCGAGCTACCGCTACGCCATCGGCAGCCGCGAGGACAAGGTCTACGAGCGCCTGCAACAGGTGGTGAACGACTTCGACAAGTTCAGCAACAGCTTCAGCAACTCCTCGCGCCTCGCCGCAGCGCAGGACATCTACACCAAGACGCGCCAGACCATGGCCGACATCAAGGCCCGCAACGAGAAGAACCAGAAAAAATAAACAATCAACGCAACATACACAAAAACGAACCCATGGAAGAGAAGAAGAAGAAAGTGGTGAACACCACCATCACGAGAAACACCGCCGATTTCAGCAACCAGACGGAGAACATCTACGAGACCGTCGCCGTCCTCACCAAACGCGCCAACCAGATTGCCGCCGAGGAGAAGCGCGAGCTGCACAACAGAATCGACGACTTCAAGTCGAGCAACGACACCATCGACGAGATGTACGAGAACCGCGAGCAGATCGAGATAGTGCGCCGCTACGAGCTCCAGCCCAAGCCCACCCTCGAAGCCACGGAGGAATACCTTGAAGGGCAGACCTACTACCGCAACCCCGCCAAGGAGAGCAAGACCGACAAGGCCATCGACGAGGAAATCAAGAACATGGAAGCCTGACGCTCTTATGAAAATCATTGTCGGCATCACCGGCGGCATCGCCGCCTACAAGAGTCCCGAGCTGGTGCGCCTGCTGAAGAAGGCAGGCCACGAGGTGCGCTGCGCCGCCACGGCCCACGCCCTGGAGTTCACCACGCGCGCCACGCTGGAGACCGTCAGCGGGGTGCCGCTCTACAGCGACCTCTTTGCCGGCAACGCCACCTCCACGGAGCACATCTCCCTGAAGGACTGGGCCGACCTCCTCGTCGTGGCCCCCGCCACGGCCAACATCATCGGCAAAATGGCGTCGGGCATTGCCGACGACGCCCTGAGCACCCTCCTGCTGGCCATGGCGCCGCAGCGCGTGCTGCTGGCCCCGGCCATGAACAGCCAGATGTGGGCGCACCCCGCCCTACAGCGCAACCTGGAGCTGCTGCGCTCGTGGGGTGTCGTCACCGTGGGGCCCGACGACGGTCCCCTGGCCTGCGGCACCAGCGGCACAGGCCGCATGAGCGACCCCGCCGCCATAGCTGCGGCGGTGGCAAACGGCGATTGGACCAACGGCGACGGCGGGCAAAGGCTCGCCGGAGAGCGCTGGCTCGTCACCGCCGGACCCACCTACGAGCGCATCGACAGTGTGCGCTTCATTGGCAACTACAGCAGCGGCAAGATGGGCTTTGCCCTGGCCCGCGTGCTGGCCGAGGCGGGTGCCGAGGTGGAACTCGTCAGCGGCCCCACAAGCCTCAGCATCAGCCATCCACGAATCCACACAGAGCGTGTGGAGAGCGCCCGCGAAATGTATGCCGCCGCCACCAAGGCTTTCCCCGCCTGCCGCGGCGCCATCCTCTCGGCCGCCGTGGCCGACTACCGCCCCAGAGAGTGTGCCGACCACAAGCTCAAGAAGCAAGGCTCCGAGGGCATGACCCTCCAGCTCGTGCAGAACCCGGACATCCTGGCCACCCTCGGTGCCATGAAGGCCCCCGGACAGACCCTCGTGGGCTTCGCCCTCGAGACCGACAACGAACTCCAAAACGCCCACAGCAAGCTACAACGCAAAAACCTGGACTTCATCGTCATGAACTCGCTGCGCGACGCCGGCGCAGGCTTCGGCACCGACACCAACAAGGTGACCATCCTCGGCACCGACGGCAGCAGCAAGGAGAGCGCGCTGATGAGCAAGGAGGAGATAGCACGTCTAATTGTCAACACCGTCACAGCATCATGAAGAAACTGGCCATCATAGCCATCATACTGGCCTCCGTGGCTATCGCCGGCGAGGCCTTTATTTTTGCCACGCGCAAAGAGAACGGAAGCGAAGAGACGCACGTCCGCGCCATCCGCGCGGGCTACCACGTCTATGCGCCCCCCATCCCCGACACGCTCTTTTTCTGCGGCGAGCGTGTGCCGCTGAACATCTTCTATGTCCGCGAGAGCCTTGACCGCGAGTTGGTGGTCAACATGTACCTTCAGAGCAGCACCCTCTTCAATATCAAACGCGCCGCGAGGGTCTTTCCCACCATAGAGCGCATCCTGAAGGAGGAAGAGGTGCCGCAGGACATGAAGTACCTCTGCGTCATCGAGAGCGGCCTGCAGAACGTCACCTCGCCGGCAGGTGCCGGTGGATACTGGCAATTCATGAAAGCCACGGGGCAGCGCTACGGGCTGGAAATCAGCGACGAGGTGGACATGCGCAACGACCTCGAGGCTGCCACCCACGCCGCCTGCCGCTACCTGAAGGACCTGCACCAGCGTTTCGGCGGGTGGACAGAGGCCGCAGCAGCCTACAACTGCGGAGAGAACGGCCTCCAACGCCGCCTCGACAACCAGCGGCAGAAAAGCTACTACGACCTCCTCCTCAACCAGGAGACGCAGCGCTACGTCTACCGCATCCTCGCCCTCAAACTCATCATGCAGAACCCCTCGGACTACGGCTTCACGGTGCGCCGCTGCGACACCTATCCCGAACTGCCCTACACCGAGGAGAAGCTCGAAGGCAAGAACGTGGACCTCGTCCAGTTTGCCCTCGACAACGGCACCTCCTACAAGATGCTGCGCCTGCTCAACCCCTGGCTCACCACCGACAACCTCAAGAACAAGGCCGGCCGCACCTACACCGTGCGCATCCCCACCAAGAAGGGCACGGAATATACCACCATCAGCCGTGGCAAGCACGATACCACGGTCATTGAGACAATATAGAGAGAGAACAAACCCACCACCCATGGACGACGAAAAAATCAAGATACTCGGCGCACGGGAACACAACCTGCAGAACATCGACCTCGAAATACCGCGCGGCAAGCTGGTGGTTTTCACCGGCATCAGCGGCAGCGGCAAGTCATCCCTGGCTTTCGACACCATACACGCCGAAGGGCAGCGGCGCTACATGGAGACCTTCTCGGCCTATGCCCGGCACTTCATCGGCAACATGGAGCGTCCCGACGTGGACCTCATCGAGGGGCTGAGTCCCGTCATCTCCATCGAGCAGAAGAGCACAAACAACAACCCGCGCTCCACTGTGGGCACCCTCACCGACACCTACGACCTCCTGCGACTGCTCTACGCCCGCATCGGCAAGGCCTACTCGCTCGCCAGCGGCAAACCCATGGTGAAATACAGCGAGGATAAAATCCTCGACATCATCCGCAGCGACTACGGGAGCCACGACATCGCCATCCTCGCCCCCCTGGTGAAAGGGCGCAAGGGCCACTACCGCGAACTTTTCGCCCAGGTGGCCAAAAAGGGCTTCCTCAAAGTGAGGGTCGACGGCGAGGTGCGTGAACTGGCCTACCACATGCAGGTGGACCGCTACAAGGTGCACGACATCGAACTGGTGGTGGACCGCCTCCGCGCCAACGGCAACCAGACACGCCTGCGCGAAGCCGTGCAGACGGCCTTCCGCCAGGGCAAGGGCATCCTCATGGTTCTCAACAACGACGACGACTCCGTGCGCTATTTCTCCCGGATGCTCATGGACCCCGACAGCGGCCTCTCCTACCCCGAACCGGAACCCAACACCTTCTCCTTCAACTCGCCCTACGGTGCCTGCCCCCACTGCAACGGTCTGGGCCGTGTGGCGCAGATCGACATGAAGAAGCTCATCCCCGACAGTGCCAAGAACCTCCGCGACGGCGGCATAGAGGTGCTCGGCAAGTATTCGCCCACCAACTATGTCTTCCGCAAGATAGAGCTTATGGGACGCCACTACGGCTTCACCCTCGACAGCCCCATTGCCGAGTTGACCGACGAAGCCCTCAACGCCATCCTCTACGGCAGCAACCACTTCACCTCCATCGAAGACCCCGAAGACCCAGGCTACCTTAGCGAGTTTCCCGGCATCGTCAGCTACGTCACCAACCTGGCCCTCGACGAGGGTTCCTCGTCGTCGCTCCAGAAGTGGGCAGCTTCGTTCATGAACACCGTGCCGTGTCCCGAATGCCACGGCCACCGCCTGAAGCCTGAGAGCCTGGCTTTCCGCATCCTCGACAAGAACATCGGGCAGCTGGCCGACATGGACCTTCTGGAGCTGCAGGACTGGCTCGGCGCTTTGGAACCGCAGCTGGACCACCGCGACGCCGCCGTGGCCCACGAGGTGCTGGGCGAAATCCTCAAGCGCCTCCACTTCCTCACCGACGTCGGCGTGGGCTATCTCTCCATGAACCGCAGCTCTGCCTCGCTCTCCGGCGGCGAAGCGCAGCGCATTCGACTGGCCACACAGATAGGTTCCCAGCTCGTCAACGTGCTCTATATCCTCGACGAGCCTTCCATAGGACTGCACCAGCGCGACAACCAACGCCTGATTGCCTCCCTCAAGCAGCTCCGCGACCTCGGCAACAGCATCATCGTGGTGGAACACGACCGCGACATGATGCTGGCCTCCGACTTCCTTGTGGACATAGGTCCCGGCGCCGGCATCCACGGCGGCAAGGTGCTCTTCGCCGGCACTCCCAGCAACGGAGACGAGCCAGGGCAGGGCAGCCTCACGCTCGACTACCTGAGCCGCAAACGCGACATCGAACTCCCGAAGCGACGCTCCATAGAAGGCCACCCGCACATACTCCTCAAAGGAGCCACGGGCAACAACCTCAAGCATGTGGACCTCGACCTGCCGCTGGGACTTTTCGTCTGCGTCACAGGTGTCAGCGGCAGCGGCAAGTCCACCCTCGTCAACGACACCCTGCAGCCCATCCTCTCGCAGCACTTCTACCGCTCCCTGCGGGTCCCGCTGCCCTACGAGAGTGTGGAGGGTATCGATGCCATCGACAAGGTCATCCAGATCGACCAGACCCCCATCGGCCGCACACCGCGAAGCAACCCCGCCACATACGTGGGCATCTTCGACGACATACGCCGTCTTTTCGCCGAGCTACCCACGGCACGCATCCGAGGCTACAAGCCGGGGCGCTTCTCCTTCAACGTCAGCGGTGGACGCTGCGAGCACTGCAAGGGTGCAGGCCTGCGCACCATAGAGATGAACTTCCTGCCCGACGTCTACGTCAACTGCGAGGTGTGCAACGGCAAGCGATACAACCGCGAGACACTGGAGATACGCTACCGAGGCAAGTCTATCGCCGATGTGCTCGACATGACCATAGCGGAAGCCGTGGACTTCTTCGACGCCTACCCCAAACTGCGGCGCAAACTGCAAGCCCTCAAGGACGTGGGACTCGGCTATATCACCCTCGGCCAGCAGAGCACCACCCTGAGCGGCGGCGAAGCGCAACGCGTCAAGCTGGCAACCGAACTGAGCCGGACCGACACCGGCCGTACGCTCTACATTCTCGACGAACCCACCACGGGGCTCCACTTCGAAGACATACGTGTGCTGCTTGAAGTGCTGCAGAAACTCGTCGACAAAGGCAACTCCGTCCTCGTCATCGAACACAACATGGACGTCATCAAGGTGTCCGACTGGATTATCGACCTCGGACCCGACGGCGGTCGTGCGGGCGGACAGATTACTTTCTGCGGCACCCCCGAACAGCTGGCGCGGCAGAAGGACAACTTCACCGGCCAGTATCTCCGCGAGGAACTCGACGCCATGAAGCCCGCCAAGAAAAAAACTCCTGTTCGCACGACGTGAGTGTGGCGTGCCTGCGCCGCACTATTCCGCCAGGCGATGCTTGACATCGTCGGGGATGACGGCCGAAGAACCTGTGCTGCGACGGTAGCCCGAAAGAACGGTGCGGCACTCGACACAGACGTCGCCGCTCTCGCGGTCCACCACACGCTGCAGCATGGTGAGGCTCTTGGTGCCGAAACGCTCGATGGAGGTCTCCACGCAGATGTGGTCATTATAGTGTATCTGGCGTTTGAAGTCGACCTCATAGTGTACAATTACCACGGTGAAATCGCCCTTGGACGGCGGCAGACCACGGGACGAGAAGAAGGCGTCCTTGCCCAGGTCGAGATATTCCATGATGACGGCGTTGTTGATGTGGCCCATCTGGTCAACGTCGTTGAAACGTATCTGTATCGGTAAGTTCATAGTCATTTTTTTAGCGAAAAAAAGAATTCGAGGCCCGTGGCACCACCGTCGCCACCTCCACGGTTCTTGGCATAAATCTCGCCGCCGTGGAAGAGAACGGCATGTTTGACGATGGAGAGGCCGAGGCCTGTGCCGCCGTTCTGGCGCGAACGGCCACTGTCGATGCGAAGGAAACGGTCGAAGAGGCGCGAGAGGTATTCGTCGGCGACACCGCATCCAGTGTCATAATAATGTACATAGTAGTGGTCCGGACTTTCCTTGTAGGTTTCCAGCACAATTTCCACACCGTCGCCGGCATAGGAGATAGAGTTTTCCAAGAGGTTGCGGAAGATGCGATAGAGCAGTTCGTGGTTGCCTTCGAGAGGCATGGGAGGGAGGAGGTTGCGGATGGCGATGCTGTGGGCGTCGGCAGCTTCCTGGAGTTCGCCGGCAGCCTCGATGGCCACCTCGCGCACATCCTCCGTCGTGTGTGGGAAGAGGTCGGCGCTTTCCTCCAACTTGTTGATGACGGAAACGTCGCTGACGAGGTCGGAGAGGCGGAGGGTCTGGCTGTAGCAACGCTGGAGGAAATGGCGCTGGCGATCGGGAGGGACAGGCTTGTCGGAGAGGAGGATTTCGAGGTAGCCCCGGATGGAGCTGAGGGGGGTCTTGAGTTCGTGGGCAATGTTGGAGGTCATCTCCTGTTTGAGCTGGTGGTTGCGCTGCTCAGTGGCCTCGGCCTGACGGCGCAGGCGGTTGGCTTCGTCGGCGAGCTGACGCAGGCGGCGAGTCTTGCGCATGAGGCGCACATAGAGATAGAGTACCACAAAGATGGCACCAACGACGACCCACACAGCCCAGTCAGACCAATCCATAGCCGAAACCTGTTTTGTTGACAATGCGTGAACCCTCGGTTCCAAGCTTCTTGCGGAGGCGGGCGATATGGACATCGACACTGCGCTCGCCCACGAAGGTGTCGTCCGGCCACACGGCGGCGAGAATTTCCTCGCGCGAGAAATAGCGTCCCGGATGCTCCTGCAGCAGTTGGAGGATGCTATGTTCGCGGCGCGTGAGTCCTGGAACGGAAGAATCGTTGGGGACACCTGCGGAAGTCCCACTGCGCTGGGACTGCGAGCGGCGGAGTACGGCACGGACACGCGCCAGGACGGTGTCGAAGGAGAAGGGCTTGGCAATGTAGTCGTCAGCACCCGAAGAGAAGCATTGAAGCTGGTCGTCGTGGGAGGAGCGCGCTGTGAGGAAGACGATGGGAGTGTTGTCGCCACGCCGGCGCAGAATCTCGGCCATCTCGAGACCCGACATGCGGTCCATCATGACATCGAGGAGGATAAGGTCGAAAGAGTGCCCGGAGGCAAGGAGGGCGAGGGCTTCCTCTGCGCTGTTGGCGGTAGATGGGTCGTATCCCTCGGCCTGAAAATTGAAGCTGAGGATTTCGCAGAGGTCCTGCTCGTCGTCGACAATGAGTATCTTCGCCATAGTTATATTGGATAACGCTTACACGAGGGGTTTATTGCCCGAAAGGCGGAGAAAAAAAAGAGAAGAGAGACCTTGCAACGGTCTCTCTTCTCTCTGTCTGTGGCATCGACTGGATTTGAACCAGTGACGCAAGGATTTTCAGTCCTTCGCTCTACCAACTGAGCTACGACGCCATCATTTCTCTCTTGAAATCGAGTGCAAAAATACGAACTTTTTGCATTCTGGCCAAATTTTTTTTTGGATTTAGGCGCACACAACACTCCGAGATATTGTAAATCAACAAATTCTATTACGCTTTTTTTTCATCCTTCAAGGTCTTTTCCGCACGTGGGGCGAGGAAAGCAAACTCTATGAGAAGCCAAAATACGCCAACTGTGATGGCGATGTCGGCCA
>JAFVAM010000105.1 GCA_017480525.1 Bacteroidales bacterium
AGTGGGGCGGTCGGAAGCCGAGGTGTGCCGCTGGGTAGGCGGTACGCACAACTTCACACTATCCACACTGGCTCGGATTTCGGACGCATTGGGCGAGCCACTGATAAGGGTGTGAGCAATGGGGAATGTGAATAAATCTTATTGGGGGCATCCAATTAAATATTGCTAATTATGAGTTTTTTGCGAAAAAATAATTGTCATTTTATGCAATTTTGAATGCTGATTTGAAGATGAAGGGGCTACATAATTGGATTTCTACTATAAATATTGCATTATATGATTATCAAGAAGAAAACAAAAACCGGTAACATGAAAAATTAATGCATTTTTCTTGCTTTTATTATCCTTTTGTAGTGCAGAAGCCATAAATGCACAAACTGCTTATGACAGTATTGTGATTCAGTATTTTCTTACTACTGGCGGCGACTATGACCGCATTACGATTTATCCACATGGCTTGAATAATGTTTTCGAGTATGACACCACTCCTTCAACTCGAGTGGAGTGCACGGAAAACATTACCACCGCTCTCCGAAAAAGCCCAGGGACGGGTATTGTATATAGTGAGTCGCGACAAAAGGAGTTCTTGCTCGAGAATGAATTCATGATTGATAACTCCGGTGAATCGTATTTTGAAAAAATAATGTCATTTTGCAGGTTTGTCAAAGATTGTGGTTTACCACTTCGTTTTTTATTGGTAAAAAGGATCCTTTCTTCTACCACTCCGACCACATGGGTTATACCGGTTTGATGACCGAAAGACATGTAGCCGCCGTGCAGCATCTGCAATATCTTCCCTACGGGGAACGTCACATTGACCAGCGCATGTCCGGCCACCACGAGCGATTTGCGCTCAACGGGGAAGAAAAAGGACTATGAATCAGGATTCCACTATTATGGTGCGAGGTACTACTGGAGCGAGATGTTGACAGGATGGCTGAGTGTCGCCCCGATGATAGATAAGTACCCGAGTATTTCTCCGTATGCATATTGCGCTTGGAGTCCAGTGAAACTGGTTGATCCAGATGGACGTAAAATTAGATTTGCAAAAGGAACCACAAGAGAACAGCAAGAGCAATTTTATTCAGCTGTGAGGTATCTTGATGCACACAATTGTGGAGGCAGATTCGGCCTACTTCAATCATCGGAAATAGAATACACCATTTCCATTGATTTGACTGCGACAAACGGAACCTTTAATCATGCAACTCGAACCATCACATGTAATCCTCTGTTAGGATTGGAAACAAATGATGAAGATTTTCTCTCACCCGCAACAGTATTAAACCATGAAATGACGCATGCCTCTATATATGACAACATCTTCAACAAAAAGTTTTGGAAGAAATTCAACACTGTCCGGGAAGTACGAGAATCAGCAGTTCCGGCAGCAGGCGAGATACCTCCAGGCATACAAGGATCGTTTGGAGCGGGGGGGGATGCGGAAACCATCGACCTCTACGATGTCCTGCTCCGCAAAGCGGGTCGTTACGAGCAGGAGTCTGCGCTCTTCTACCATCTTGCGCTTCCCCTTTGAAAGTTTAAAGGCATACGTGTTGCACTTGTTGGTCAAGCTTGAACTTTGTTAATGAACGTTAAAAAGGCTTTTCATCAACCCTCCGACACCTTATCATCTCCTACTGTGGTAGGAGTTGGTAAGGAGATGGTAGGTGTTTGGTAAGGTCTACGTAGGGTATTGGGGGCGACGGGGACGGCGGGAGGGGCGGCTGCAGCGAAGGGGCGTTCCGGCGTTTCCCCGATGGCCTCCCGCGGCTTCGACATCCGCCGAAAACGGCTTTCCCCGCACAGCAGAGAAGGGGCAAAAAACGGGGAAAAGAGGGCATGCGAGGGGCGTTTTGCAGCGGGAAACAGGTTGTCGGAGCAGAAAAAATGTCAAAAAATCCATTTTGATTTCCAGCCGGTTGCGGTTTATTTTGCAAGAAAGATGAAAAAATATTTTGCCAGTTTGGAAAAAGTTCGTACTTTTGCACTCGCTTTTGAAAGGGAAAAGCAACCTCACGAAAGAACGAGGGGAAAAGGTCCGGTAGTTCAGTTTGGTTAGAATACATGCCTGTCACGCATGGGGTCGCGAGTTCGAGTCTCGTCCGGACCGCCAAACAAAAAAGAATAAGGTTTAAGGAGAGAAATCCTTAAACCTTAAACTTTAAACTATCGACCCAGAAGGGGCTGCCTGGTTTTGACAGCAAGGATAATGGGTTTGTAAGCATGCAGGCTGACGCACCAGAAGCCTTGAAAACAGATGCAAAAAGATAATTGGCGAAAACAACTACGCTCTCGCTGCCTAACCGAAGAACAGTAAGTTCGGCTTAATCCCCGCGCAAGGCGTGGGGACGGGACATCTCCCAGCCGCCCCGACCGTCGGCTGCTGACCAGGAGGTGCTCATAAAGACGGGATAGCCTGCACGACGTCTCTACCTGCGGGCGAAACATTGGAGACTACGGGTGGCCTTGGGTGCCGATGTCCGGAGCCACCCCGACAACCAACCAGCGGATAAGCATGTAGAAAGCAGATTTGTTACTTGTCTGGACGGCGGTTCGAGTCCGCCCAGCTCCACCAAGATATGGACATCCTGCGCCAGACACCCGCCACACATGGCAAGCGCCTCGCGGCACGGATCAATTCCGTCTGCGAGGCACGGCTGTTCCCCGTCGTCTTCGTTCCGACAGCTGTGGTTTTCCTGCTGCTCTTCTCCTACACCACAAGTCCTTTGTATGCCCTCGACGGCGCCGACAGCGCCGTGTTCAAGACCATGGGGCAGGCTGTGCTGAAAGGCAAGGTGCTCTACAGGGACATCTTCGACAACAAAGGTCCATTGCTTTACCTCATCAACGCCGTGGGCCAATGGGCAATACCCGGCCGCATGGGGCTGTTTGTCCTGCAATCGGTGTGTTTCTCCGTGACTCTGTGGTTTGTCTTCCGCACCGCCCGGCTGTTCTCCAACGGACTGTGGTCCACAGCGTCGGTGCTGCTGGCGCTGTTTGTCCTCACGGTATTTTTCGTCGAAGGCAATCAATGCGAGCAATGGGCGACGTATGCCTTCGCTCCGGCGCTATGGCTGACGATGCGCCGACACTGCGCCAAGGCGCAAAACGATGGGTCCGGCTGTCAGGAGGGGGGGGGTAAAAAGTTTTTTGCGCGACGGGGTCATCTATGGCTTGGTGTTCGCCTATGCGTTGTTCATCCGGCCCAACGATGCCGTAGCCATTGGCGGAGGCCTGGCGCTGGGTGTCTCCATTCTCATCCTCGCCGAGCGGAAGGGGTTTCGCCGCGTCGCCTTTCTCTGGCTGGGCATGGCGGCGGGAACGGCGGCAATAGCCGCGCCGATAGTCATCTATTTCGCGGCGCACCATGCCCTCGACTGGCTGTGGTACGGCATGTTCGGTGTGAATTTCGACTACGTGGGCGGGACGTCGGCACTTCTTCTCTCGTTCCCGGTGGTCAAGGTTCCGCTGCTCACGTGTATTGCGGTACTGTGCACAATCGCCTACTCCCGCGGCGGGTGGCGCATGCTCCTGCTTGTCGGTTGCCCCATGGGGCTGGAGTTCCTGCTTATCGGGCACAAGATGTTCCTGCACTACTACATTGTGTTTTTCCCATTCATAGTCCTCGGAGGCAGCCTTGCCTCCAAAGTCCCCAGACCGCTTGCGCTGCTCGGTGCAATGGTGCTGCTCCTGTCGCAGCCATGGGACTACGGCGTAATACCGGCTCCGCTCGGCAGGCAGGCGCGGCACAAGATACTGTCCGTCGATATTCACGAGAAACACAGCGATCCGAATCTCGACGAGGGACGCAGGCTTGTTTCGTCCATTCCGGCCAACGAACGGGATCAGGTGTGGAACGACCTGGACTATCTACTCTTCCCGATCTTCACACACTGCGGCATTGTGCAATGCAACCGTCCGATATTTGATTTTGGCGACCACAACCAGGTATACCGCGACCACGTGGAGATGCAGCTGCAACAGGCCGACCCACTGCCGACATGGGTTTTGTCTGCCAACAGCGGGCAGGATCCATTTCTGACGGCATGCGACACTCCCTACCGACTGGTCGGACGGACGGAACACTACGCCCTCTATCGCCTGAAATAGGCGTATGCTTTCCATGTCCACACGGCGCGAGGACGACGGGCTGGGCAAAAAACCAATCTGCAAACAGAAGAAGCGGAACCTGCAAGGCTCCGCTTCTTCTTTCTCCAAGGGTGGGAGGTGGGGCTCGAACCCACGACCTCCAGATCCACAATCTGGCGCTCTAACCAGCTGAACTACGCCCACCGTCTTTGGGGTTTCACCGCGGTGAAATCGGGTGCAAAGGTACAAACTTTTTCCAAACTGGCAAAATATTTTTTCGATATTCGATGCAAATCACTGGTTTTTAGAAGTGTTTTTCTTCTTTCGACCACCCGTGAACTTCATCGGTTTATCTCCCAGGAGACAAGAGAAGGAGATTTTTTCGGTGTCGGCGGTGCCATTGAAACGCGTCACTTTGTATTTCTCATAGGGCTTTCCCTTGGAGGTGGGGATGATGTTGCTACCGCTCAGGCGTGTGCCGTCGAGCGAGAGGCGTGGTATCTCGAGGTCGACCTTGACGGGCATGAGACGGGCGAACTTGACGCTGTACATACGCAGTTCGATGTCGCCCTGGGCAGTCCTGACGAGGCGGGCCTCGACATTTTTCCGTGTGTAGCCGTCCACCTCCATGGTGCCGACGTAGGTCTGAGCTGCCGCAACGAGACCAATCAGCAGCATGGAGAGGAAGAGAGAAAGGCGTTTTGCTTTCATTGCCAATGGGTTTTGTGATATTCTACGTGTCTTTCCATGATGCAAAGATACTTTTTTTTCCTGCAAATGAGAAAAAAAGTGTACTTTTGCAACCAGAAAATGATGGACAATAGACGGAAAAAGACAATCGTGTGGCTGCTCATCGCGGCCTATCTTCCGATGCTTCTGGCATCGGGTCTTCATGTTCATCATCAGCCCGTTGCCGCCGAGGAAGACTGTTATGACTGCCTCCACAACATCGCCCATCCTGTCCACTTCAGCGCCTGCCACGACGTGGCGCCGGACTGCCTCTACTGCCACCTGCTCTCTCTGCCCGAGCTGGCCAACACGGTCGTGGCCGCCGTGGCGATGCTGCTGGTGGTGGTGCGCATGGGCGCGCCCACAATGGCCATGGCCGTCTGTCGTCGACACGGGCAGGCGCACCTCCGCGCCCCACCGTCCTGCTTGTAGTGCTTTGGCGTGGGATTCTTGACCCACAAAGTGTTGCATTGCAAACAGAACCCTTCTACACATGACAAGACTATTGATTGCGGTCATGCTGTTGGTGTCGCCGCCCGACAGCGTGAAAACCGCACAGAACGACAGCACGAAGACCTTGCAGACCGTGAGCGTCAGCGCGCGGTCGGTGCAGGCGAAGACGAACACGCAGAACTCCGTGGAGGTGGATGCCACCTATCTGGAGGAACACTTCGCGGGCAGCCTGATGCAGAGCCTCGAAGCCATTCCAGGCATTAAAGCCGTGGCCATCGGCGCGGGCCTCTCCAAGCCCACCATCCGCGGTCTGGGATACAACCGCATGGTGGTGAGTGAGGACGGCATCAAACACGAAGGCCAGCAGTGGGGCGACGACCACGGGCTGGAGGTGGACCAGTTTGCTGTCGACGCCGTGGAGGTGGTCAAAGGACCTGCCACATTGCTCTACGGCTCCGATGCCATCGGCGGTGTGCTGGCCCTGGCGGGCAACCGCCTGCCGGCAGCGCCACTTGAGGCCTCGGCGACACTCTTCGGCCGCTCCAACAACATGCAGGGCGGCCTGTCGGCGCATGTGGCGGGACGTCGAGGAGGCTTTTTCTACAAGGCCAACTTGACGCTGAGCGACTATGGCGACTATCGCGTCCCGGCCGACAGCATACAATACTACTCCTATTGGATACGCCTGCACGACGGACACCTGCGCAATACCGCCGGCACGGAACGCGACGCACGCCTGATGCTGGGGTGGACCAACAATGAGAACCTCCGCACCGACCTCACCGTCAGCGATGTATACGCCCGCAGCGGCTTCTTTGCCGATGCCCACGGCATGGAGGTGCGCCTGTCGGGCATCGACTACGACTGCTCGCGGCGCGACGTGGACCTGCCGTCGCAGTGGGTGAACCACCTCAAGGTGCAGAGCCACAGCACCCTGCTGCTGGGCGTTGCCTCGCTGGAGGCCAACCTGGCCTGGCAGCACAACCTGCGCGAGGAGATGAGCGAACCCCTCTCGCACGGCTTCATGCCCACGCCGCCCGACAGCCTGGAGCGCCGCTTCGACAAGCATACCTTCAGCGGCACCCTCGGCCTGCGCCTGCCCCTCGGCGAACGCCACGAACTGCGACTCGGCACCGCCGCCGAACACCAGCACAACCGCCGCAACGGATGGGGATTCATCATCCCCGACTTCGAGAGCACCACTTTCGGTCTCTACGCCACCGACCAGTGGACAGCCAGTGAGGCACTGACCCTCAACGGCGGCCTGCGCTACGACGCCGCACATACCGCCATGCATGCCTACAGCGACTGGTACCTCACGCCCACCACAGGCAGCGACTCTGCCTTCCTGCAGCGGGCCTCCGAGGCACGGCGCGACTTCGGCAGCCTCACATGGTCGCTGGGAGCCAACTGGCACAGCGGCAACTGGATTCTGCGCCTCAACGTGGGAAAGGCCTTCCGCGTTCCCGTCGCCAAAGAACTGGGAGCCAACGGCGTGAACTACCACATTTTCCGCTATGAGCAGGGCAACGCCGACCTCGACCCCGAACGCTCCTACCAACTGGATGCCGGCATGGAGTGGAACGGGGGCAACGTGACCGTCAAGGTGGACCCTTACTTCAACTACTTCCCCAATTATATCTACCTCAACCCCACGGCAGACTATGTCGAGGGGTTGCAGCTCTACCGCTACACACAGACTTCGGCCCTGCGCTTCGGGCTGGAGGCCGAAGCGGCCTGGCGCATCGACACCCACTGGGAAGCTGCGCTGCGCGGACAGTTCTGCCACTCGCAGCAAACCTCAGGCGACAAGCGCGGCTACACGCTGCCCTTCGCCGTGCCGCCGTCGACTGACCTCGACGTCACGTGGCACTACGACCTCCACGGCTGTGGCAACCTGGGCCTGAACATCCACGCCGTGGCACCGCAAGATGAGATTGTGCCGCCCGAGAAACCCACGCCGGGCTTCCTGACCCTCAACCTCTCGGCATCGCACCGCTTCGACCTGCATGGAGGTACTCTGGCTGTAGCACTACAGTTGAACAACCTACTGGATGCAAGGTATTACGACCACACAAGCTACTACCGGCTCATCGACATCCCAGAACCGGGGCGCAACCTCTCGCTCCGCATCAAATATGAATTCAAAAAACAACAGAAAGAACCCGAATTATGAAAAAGACACTATTGAACATTGTAGCAATAACCCTGATGGGTCTGGCATTCACCGCCTGCAGCGACGACAAGACCGCCTCTCCCACAATCGTCCTCACCGAAGTAGGTCACGACGACAGCCATATCGCCTACACCGGCAGCGACATGCACCTGGAGGCCGACATCGAGGCAGAAGGCCTCATCAAGACCATCCATGTGGAGCTTCTCCTTGAAGAGGGCAGTGGCTACAGGATTGCGAAAGAGTGGGCCGACGGAAAGTATATCGGCAAAAAGAACACCGAGTTCCACGAGCATATCGACATCCCCATCGACGCCCCCGAAGGCGAATACCAGCTGCTTTTCACCGTCGCCGACCGCGAGGGTAACCAGTCGCAGGCCACGGCACACGTCGTCGTGATGGAACCAGAAACAGAACCCACCGTTGAATGAAGGTTATGAAGAAGACATCTGCAACAAAAGCCCTGGTCTTGGCAGCCGCCATGCTGCTGGGCCACGCCTCCTGCTCCGACGACGAACGCGACATGGAGCGGCCCACCATCACCACCGAAGGCATCACGGCGCAGCCCGCCGAATGCGATGCCTACCGCATCGGCGACGTCATCCAAGTCTGCTATCGACTGACGGACAACGAGGAACTTGGCAACTTCAACCTGGAAATCCACTCCAACCACGACCACCATACCCACAGCACCTCAGCCGTGGAGTGCGACCCGGACCCCGTCAGCCATCCTGACAACCCATGGGTCTTCAACCACGACTATGCCATCCCCTCCGGAATGCGCGACTACACCATCCACGAGGACATCCCTGTGCCCGACGGCATCGCCCCCGGCGACTACCACTTCATGATCCGCGTCACCGACCGTGCAGGATGGCAGGAACTCCGTTCCATGGCCATCAAGATACAATAAGCAGTAGGTCCTGGATACTATTTCAGGAAGGTCTCGTAGTAGTCGAACATCTTCTTGTAGAGATGGAGTCGTTCGCGGCCGAGGACATTGTGTTCGTGGTGGGGATAGGCGAAGTAGTCCACCTGCTTGAAATTGTTGATGCAACGCTCGATGAACTCGGTGCTATGCTGGGGGACAACGGTGTTGTCCTCGGCACCCTGGATGACCAGCAGGTGGCCTTCGAGGTTCTTGGCTTTGCCAAGCAGACTGGCGGCCTTGTAGCCCTCGGGGTTCTCCTGCGGGGTGTCCATATAGCGCTCGCCGTACATGATTTCGTACCACTTCCAGTCGATGACGGGGCCACCGGCGCAACCCACCTTGAACACTTCGGGGTGAGCCAGTTTCATGGTGATGGTCATGAAGCCTCCGAAGCTCCAGCCCTCCACACCCATACGATTCTGGTCCACACAAGGCAGGCTTTTGAGGAACTTGACACCTTCCATCTGGTCGGCCATCTCGATTTCGCCGAGGTGGCGGTGTGTGCAGCTCTCGAACTCGAAACCGCGGTTGTCGGTGCCACGGTTGTCGAGGGTGAAGACTACATAGCCCTGCTGGGCAAGGAAAAGGAAATAGAGGTTGCCGCCACCCAGCCAGCTGTCGGTGACGAGCTGCGAGTGGGGACCGCCATAGACGTATACCAGCGTGGGATACTTCTTGTTGGCATCGAAGTAGGAACCTGTGAGCGTCCCGGGAGGCGTAATGAGGCGGTAGTAGAGGTCGGTCGTCCCGTCGGCTGCCTTGATGGTGCCGAGCGTGATCTCGGGCATGGCGTAGTCTTCCAAGGGGTTCTTGGACTCGTAGAAAGTCTTGACGGGACCCTTGTGTTTCCAATCGCGCAGGTCGGCGCGCTGGGGAACGTCCATGCTGCTCCACACGTCGACCCACGAGGTGCCGTTGTCGTTGAGCGCAACGCTGTGGGTGCCGTGCAAACCGTTTTCCTGCATCGTCATGCACTCCATGGTCCCTTTCTTCAAATTCACACGGTAGGCATCGCGACCAGCGAGGTTGTCCTTGTTGGCGTAGACGAAGATGTTCTCACCCTTCTTGTCGAACTGGATGAAGCCCTCGACCTCGTATTCACCCTTGGTGACTTGCTTCACCAGCGAGCCGTCCTTGTTGTAGAGGTAGAGATGCTTGTAGCCGTCGCGCATCGAAAACCAGAGGAACTGGTCACCCTTGGGGGTGAAGACCATGGGCTCGCAAGGTTCCACGTAGCGGGAGTTCTCCTCCTCGAAGAGTACCTTGACGAAAGCGCCCGTGACGGCATCGTACTGCTCCAGCCACATGTGGTTCTGCTCGCGGTTCACCTTGGCAATGTAAATGTTCTTTTCGTCTGGACTCCAGGTGATGTTGGTGAGGTACATCTCGCGCTCGTGGACGGTGGTGTCGCGGGCGGTGTTGAGGTAGACGACTTTTTCCGAAGCCACGTCGTAGACACCCACCGTGACCTCGTGGCTCTTCATGCCGGCCATGGGGTACTTGATGGGCTTCACCTCGGCCTCGCGGGCCTTGGTGTTGACCAGCGGGTAGTCAGCAACCATGCTCTGGTCCATGCGGTAGAACGCCAGACGCGAGGCCTTGGGCGACCAGAAGAGGCCGCCGTCGATGCCGAACTCGTTGCGGTGCACACTCTCGCCGAGGACGATGTTGTAGCCGTCGCCACGCTCCACGAGAAGACCGTCGACATAGAGGTTGCCGTCTTTTTTGTCCACGCTGTGGAGCTCGGCCGTGTCGCCCAGCAGGCGTCCTGACTCTTCGCGGCTGATGGCGGTTTCCCTCTTGCCGTCGAAGAGGCGGAGGCCTTCATCGGTGTTGTACACCACCTTGCTGGTGCCAGGCACAAAGCGGAAGCCCCTCATGGGACGCTGGGGGTAGAGTTCGCGGGACATCAGCTGGTCCCACTGCAGGAGGCGCTCCTGCGCGAAAGCGGTACCCGCCATCAGCAGCACCGCGACAAACATAAATATCTTTCTCATCAAATCTTTGATTTTATTTTCAACATGAATTCCCACAAACGGCCATGAATATCCATGAGTGATGCATGGACATCTGTGTAAGAAAAAACTCAATAGTTCTTCCAGTTGCGCAGCCTCAGGTTGAACACGCCGAAGAAGGCCTCCTTGAAAATCTTCATGCTCATCTTGCTGGTGCCGAGGACGCGGTCGGTGAAGATGATAGGCACCTCGTAGACCTTGAAGCCCAGGCGCGTGGCGGTGTATTTCATCTCTATCTGGAAAGCATAGCCGACGAACTTCACTTTGTCGAACTTGATTTTCTCCAGCACACGGCGGCTCCAGCATACGAAGCCCGCCGTGGAGTCGCAGACCCGCATGCCGGTGACGATGCGGACGTACTTCGACGCATAATAGCTCATCATCAGACGCGACATAGGCCAGTTGACGACGCTGATTTTCCCGTCGACATAGCGGCTGCCCACCACCACGTCGCCCTTGCCGCCGGCGCAGGCCTCGTAGAGGCGCGGCAGGTCGTCGGGATTGTGACTGAAGTCGGCGTCCATCTCGATCATATAGTCGTAGCCGTGCTCGTTGCCCCACTTCATGCCCGCCAGATAGGCCGTGCCGAGACCCAGCTTGTCCTTGCGCTCCACCATGTGCAGACGTCCGGGAAACTCTTCCATCAGGCGGCGCACAATGTCGGCCGTGCCGTCGGGCGAGTTGTCTTCGATGATGAGCATATCGAACTCCTTCTCCAGCGAAAACACCTTGCGGATGATGGCCTCGATGTTCTCCTTCTCGTTGTATGTGGGCGTGATAACCAGTGTGTCAGACATAGCGATATATATTATTTCAAAATGCAAAGATACAACTTTTTTTCCAACCGAAGAGAAAATGTTGCAAAAAAAACACTCCGATAGATTCCAGACCAAAACGCAAGTCACGAATGCAAAGATAAATAAAATTTGCGATACGGCAATTCGAAACCGATTTTTTTTCTCGGACGGCGGTTGAGTTTGTGCTGGAGTTCAAGCAAGTCCTCGTCCGACCAGAGGG
>JAFVAM010000106.1 GCA_017480525.1 Bacteroidales bacterium
AAATGACACAATTGCACAGGAATTCCAGCAAAGGCTTCGAAAATGCCTCGCCTGCCATCTGCAACTATGGCCTGTACACTGTACCCCATCCCCTTGATATGCTCCAAGCCCCTGACATACTCCTTCACGGTCTCCTTAGCCACTATCTCAAGGTGTAGAATCGATCCGTCCAGGCTATTCTTGAATACCATTACACCGATGTCACTGAAATATGTGGTGTCCATCACGACGTTGGCCACCGCCTGTCCTCTTTCCGCTGCACGCGGTGCAGCCTTGTCTATGTGACGCTGGATTGTTCTTGCTGAGCAGTGATGCTTCTCGGCCAATTGGGCGTACGTCTGCTTGCCATGTACATAATCCTCCAGCAAAGCTTCCGGATTCAACCTCTCGCCAGCTTGAAACTGCCTCCAACAGGCATGGCATTTGTACATCTGGACACCTTTTTTGAAGCCGTTTTTCTTCACAATCGGGCTTCCACAGAAAACACATTTTTTTTGTTCATGACCTTTCAACGCTGCAACACGCTGATTAGTACATGTCATACAACGATTTCAGCCTACCATTTGTCGTTTACCTCAAATTTTGCAAAAAAAATTGCAGGATAATAAAATTTTTTGTATATTTGCAACTTGAATATTGACCATGAAAATGTGTTTCATGTTTATTTAATTCCTTGGGAATGAAATATATGACATATAGACGGAACTTTCTCTCTGCATCGGTAAGGATGTGCGAGGGGTTGTCTATATGTATCCGGGGGAAGGAGGCCCGGAGTACAAAAAAGATTTGTTTTTGATTCCGTCCTGACGGTGCCAGCGAGGTGCCGTCAGGACGGATGTTTCGCCACTTGCGCCATCGCTGCCCCCAAGGCATCCGGCGCACGCGGTAGAATATACATATAATATATAGAATAGAAAACATTAACATTAAAATATTTGTCATTATGAAGAAAAAACTATTATTTGTTTTCGCCTTGGCACTGCTGGTGCCGTGGGCGATGCGTGCGCAGACGCTGGACACCTACACCTTCTCGACAGGTGTGGATGCCAGCAAGTGGATCACGATTACAGGAGGCGATGTCATCCTTGTGGCTGATGTTAATGGTTCCGACAGCAAGGCCTCTACCTTGCAGAACATCGGGTTCATCTTCCCCTTTGCAGAGGACACCTATTCGTCCTTCTCGGTGAATACCGACGGCAACCTGCGCCTTGGCACCACCGTGACGGGGACTTCTGCCTACTCGTCCCCCTTCTCCTCCAGCAACGCCAACCTCAATAACCCTAAAATCAACTTTATGGGTTGCGACGGCAAGATGAAACCTACGGGCTGGGTGAAGATGCTCAACACCGTTGATGGCGAGGGTGACTCGCTGCTGGTGGTGGAGTTCAACACATCGACCTACAACAACTACGCTTCTGCCGGCGACCTGTCGTGGCAGGTGCATCTCTATCCCAACGGCGACATTGTGGTGGTCTACGGTGCTGTGCCCTCGCCGCTGCCCGCTGTTACGCGGCAGGCTGGTATTTGTGTCAACGCCACTGATATTTGGATGGTCAATGCCAGCCATGTGGCCACGCACTACACTGCCGGTCAGACGACCAACATCGCCGCCAACAACTGGCCCGAAGCTGGCCGCTACTATAGTTTCGTGCGTCCTCTCATAACGTGTCCAGGTGTGGGTGAACTCACTGTCAGCAACATCACTTCCGGCACCGCCGACCTCAGCTGGACGGAGATGGGCACGGCCTCGACGTGGGAGGTCGTGGTGACCGGCTCCAGCACCAATGATGTGTTAACTGCCAGCACTACCCCCAGCTTGCAGTTGAACAGCCTGGACCCCGACACCGAATACGAGGTGACGGTGCGTGCCATCTGCGGAGCTGGCGACACCAGCACGGCCCGCACACGGACCTTCCGCACGGCCTGCCTGGAGGTGGCCTCGACAGACCTGCCTTTCTCCTATGGCTTCGAGGATGCTACGGCCTCCGGCACCAGCGGCAACTACAGCACCTGCTGGGGCCGCTACCGTGTGGGTACCACCTCGGCATACCCCTATCCCTACACCTCGTATAAACACAGTGGCAACTACGGACTCTACCTTTACGGCACCTCGGCCATCACCTCCTGGACCTCGTTGCCCCTCTTCGAGGATGATGTGCAGGACCTCTACCTCTCCTTCTGGGCCTACAAGGGCTCGGCCACGGGCGGCACGGTGCGTGTGGGCGTGATGACCGACCCCTCCGACCTCAGCACCTTTACCGAGTTGTCGGTGGTCACCCCTTCGGCAACGAGTACCTGGGAATACTTCGAGGTGCCGCTGGACGGCTACACCGGCACGGGCCGCTATATTGCCTTTGTCTCGGGCGGCAACGCTTCTTACATCGACGACATCACGGTCATGTTCCCGCCTTCGTGCGTGGCTCCCTCGCTGGTGGAGGCCGACGAGGTGACCGGCACTTCGGCCTCCATCAACTTGACGGGTTCGTCCACCAGTTTCCTGATGCTCGTCAACAGTTCCGGTTCCACCACGGTGGACACCATAGAGGTCTCCGGCGACTATTATTTCATGGACAACCTGACGCCTGGCACCACCTATGAGTTGCGTGTCCACTCGCTCTGTGGCGGTGACACCAGCTTGAGCTTCAATTCCTACAGCTTCACCACCGAATGCGACGTGATGCAGCTGCCTGTGGTCTTCGACGCCGAAGGCCTCTGGGGCGGCACTGCGGCGGCTCCGCAGCGCAACTGCTGGGATTTCGTCAACGGTGGCAACACCACATACAACTGGCGCTACAGCACTTCGACCTCCAGTGTACACGGCGGCACCACTGCATACTACTACTACGGCACCACCACGCAGACCATCGTACACGACAACTGGATGATTACGCCGGTCATTGACTTTACCGGCAACGATGAGATTACATTGTGGGTGAAGACCGGCAGTGCCACCGTCACCGACAACTACCACGGCCATTTCGCCCTCTATGCCAACGATGCCGACAGCGCTTCGAGCGTGGACACTGCCGGATTCGAGCAGCTGGACATCGTCAGCCCCGACGCTGTGAACAACTTGGTGGACTTCGCGGGCAACCAGTGGCGCATGGTCACCATAGGCCTGCCCTCCACCCTCATGGGCGAACACCGCCTGGCTTTCGTGGTCAAGCAGCCCACCTATTCCTACTACATGGACGACATCAGCATCCACGAGAGGAACTCCTGCGTCATGCCCTTCGGCACCAGTGTGCAGAGCTACGATGCCTACACGGCCGTGCTGACTTGGAACGACACCACGGAGGCTACGGAATTTGAGATCCTCTACCATCGCGAAGGCTCCTCGGACACGGCGACTGTCACCGTCAACGACACCACCGCCGGCACCATCGAAAACCTCACACCCAACACTGTGTACTACGTCATGGTGCGCACCGTCTGTAGCGACGGCAATTCCGAACACACCTATCCCATCTCCTTCCGCACGGCCTGCGCCCCCTATCCGGCGGAGAACCTGCCTTTCGAAGAGACCTTCGAGAGCTACACCACCGGCAGTTCCAACAGCATCAGCCCCTGCTGGAACAACGTCACCCTCGGCACTACGTCGAACTACGCCTATCCCAACACCCGCGGTGTAGGCGGTGGCAATTCGCTCCATATGGGTTCCTACAACGCCTCCACCACGTCGCGCTACATAAGCTATGTGGTGTTGCCGGTGATCGACACCGCCCTCAACGAGCTGCAGATCGACTTCGACGTGATGCGTTATAGCAGCTACACTACGGGCAATACCGGCGGTGGTACGCAGTACTACTACGACTCGCAGGTGCAGGTGGGCATCATCACCAACCCCGACGACACGTCGACGTTCACCGTGCTGCGCGACATCGACATCTCCAACGAGGAGCTGAACTCTGTGTTCCACTACACCGTCTCGCTCGAAGGCTGGAACGGTGGCGGACGCATCGCCTTCCTGGTTCCCGTGCGCCCATCTGTATACCATTACAACTATGTCGACATCGACAACGTCACCGTGAGCCTGCTGCCCGAATGCCGCCAGCCTGTGTCGCTGCATCTCGACAGTGCCTACACCGACGCCCTCGACCTTTCGTGGGTGGGCAGTGGCAGCGAGTTTGAGCTGCAGTGCTCTCGCGACCGCTCCTTCACCAACATCGCCGCCACGACAACCGTCTACGAGAACAGTGGCACGCTCTACAACCTCGAAACCTACAAAAACTACTATGTCCGTGTGCGCTCGGTGTGCTACGACACCGTGAGCCAGTGGAGCGACTACATCATCGTCCACACTGTCGCGGAGTGCGGCGACGTGCACATCAACGACACCATCGGCAACGCTGCCGCCTCGAGCTACTCGACAGGTTTCTATTCCTATATCAGTGGAACCACTCGCTATGCCACAGGTTTCAACTCCTCCATCTACACCGAGCAGGATATGGCCGCCATGGGCATCCTCTCCAACACCCACATCAATGGCATCTCGCTCCACAGCGGATCCATGGGCGGCACGCTCCACAATGTGAAGGTTTATCTGACGACGACCTCTCTCAGCGGCTTCAACAGCACTACGGCTGGCAATGACACCATCTCGCGCGACACGATGAGTCTCGTCTTCAGTGGTGACCTCGAAGTGTCCCCCGAAAGCTGGATCGACATCCCCTTCGACACCGTCTTCCCCTACAACGGCGGCAACCTCCTGGTGAACCTCTATCGCGACACCGTCGCCACCGGCACCCTCTACTTCTACTACACCAGCACTTCGCCCAACTACTACAACATCTACGGCTACCGTTCATCGGCCACAGCGGCCAACAACTATGCCTACCGCAGCTACAACCGTCCCGACATTGCCTTCGACATCTGCACCGAGACTCCCACCTGCACGCGTCCGGCCATCATCACGTTGGAGAGCTACACCGACAACTCGGTGACCCTTTCGTGGGGCGACGTGGCCTCGATGTACGAGGTGGTCCTCAGCACCACCTCCGGCGACCCCGAGGAACTCACCAACATCATTTCCACCACCTGTCTGGAAAATCAGATTGTCATAGAGGATCTCACTCCCAACACGGTCTACTATGCCTACGTGCGCTCAATCTGCGGCAACGATGCTTCCGAGTGGTCGTTTGAGCTTTCCTTCCGCACTGCCTGCGCCCCCCTGCCGCTGCCCTACTCTGAGAATTTCGAGGCCTACGGATCCGGCGCCGCCAATCCCATCAGCCCCTGCTGGACCAAAGGCACCAGCAGCACTACCGCCTATCCGTATCCTTACTCCTCCAACGCCATCTCCGGCAGCCGCAGCCTCTACTTCTACGCCGCCCACTCCTCTACGGCCGAGTATTACTCCTATGCCGCCCTGCCGATGTTCCAGGACAGCGTGAAGAACCTATCGCTGAACATGAATGTGCGTCGCTATAGCACCACCACGGCTGCCTACATGTCGCGCCTCGTTGTCGGTGTGATGACCAATCCCAACGACATCTCCACCTTCTTCCCCATGGACACCATCGACCTCACCAATGAGCCCGCCCTGTCGATCCACGGCTACGAGTTCGCCTTCAGCGGCTACGAGGGCGAGGGTCAGTACATAGCCCTCTACGACGAGGCTCCGCAATTCAACGGCACCGCGAGCTACAGCTATATCTACGTCGACGACATCACGGTGGACTACATACCCTCTTGCCCGCGCGTCGACAATGTGACCTTCAACAACATCGCCACCACCGAGGCTACCGTACACTGGAATGCCAACTCCAGTGTCTCCTCCTACGAGGTGGAATACGGCCCCAGCGGATTCGACCATGGTCTCGGCATCACCCTCACCACCTCCGAGGACTCCATCGACCTTGTCAACCTGGCGCCATCCACCAAGTATGACGTCTATGTCCGCGCCCTTTGCTCCGCCGACGAAAGTGGCGAGTGGAGCTTTGTGCAGAACTTCCGCACCGCCTGCGGCCTCACCCCGCTGCCCATCGTGATGGACTTCGAGGGTCTGCCCACCGGCACCTCCTCCGCAGTACCCTCGTGTTGGACACGCTGGAACAACAACCTCTCGTCCACCTATAGCTACTACCCCTATGTCTACACTTCCGCCAGCAACGCCCATGGTGGATCCAATCTGCTCTATTCCTACATGTCCACATCGACCACCTATCCCTCCGACTTCATCTTCTCCAGCCCGGCCATCGACACCAGCGAGACCTCTATGGACAACGTTGTCGTCACCTTCTGGGCGAAGCGCTCCACCAACGCTGCAAGCCTGATAGTGGGTGCCATCAGCAATCCCGACGACGCCACCACTTTCATCGGTGTCGACACTGTGGAACTTGTCAACACCTATGCTGAATACACCGTGGAGTTCGCCGGCCTCTCCGGTTTAGGCAACCACGTGGCATTCCGCGGTGTACGCACCGGCACACAGGCTATCTACTACTATATCGACGACATAGTCATCGAGGCCGCTTCGCCCTGCGAGCGCTCCTTTGACCTCTATGTTACCGATGCCACGCAGAACTCCGCCATCCTCGGCTGGACCGACACCATCGGCTCCACCTCGTGGCATGTGCGCTATGCCCAGTTTGGCAGCCCCGACTGGCAGGAACTCACCGTGACCACCAATCCCTTCTCCCTCACGGGCCTCAGCCCGATGACCGGCTACCGCTTCCAGGTGGCTCCGGTGTGCGCCAGCGGAGAAATGGCCGAGTGGAGCCGCGAGACCCACGAATTCTTCACCACACAGATCCCCGCCGCCATGCCCTATAGCTACGACTTCGAGGATTCCACAGAGTGGGGCAACTGGCAGTTCACCAGCAACAACGCTACCTCTTGGGCCCGTGGCAACATTGTCGACGGCAACACCACCTATGTAGCCCACCTCAGCACCGACGGTGGCACCACCTGGTCGTGGATGCCCACCTCTGTCACCAATGCCGCCATGTATCGCGACATCGACTTCGGCTCCACGCCGCGCACCGTCACTGTCAGCTTCACCGCTATCGAGGGTGGACGCACCGATGGCAACTACGACGGCATCAGCGTCATGCTTGTCGACCCCACCACACCCATCGTCAACCACGACACCTACCTCGATTCGCCTTGGGGTCGAATCCTCTGGGTCCACGCCCACAACGACACCGTGTGGACCGACAAGGAGACTACCTTCGATGGCGTGAGCGGTGTGCAGCGTCTCGTCTTCATCCACTATAGCAACAGCCACTCCCAGTCCTACATCGACATCCCCAGCGCCATCGACAACGTGGTGGTGAGCTTCGACCTCTGCGACTCGCCTTTCGACCTCGTGGCTTCCAACATCACCGACAACTCCATGGAGCTTGACTGGCAGGGTGAAGACTCGGCGGCCTACATCGTCGACTATCGTCCCGCCGGCACCACCGGCACCGACCTCTTCGTCAACGTCGTCGGCACCCATGCCGTCCTGCCCAACATGCTGGCCAACACCTCTTACAACATCTGGGTGCGCAAGGTTTGCGACACCGCCGACAACTACAGTTCGTGGAGTTCCTACATCACTGTGTCCACGCTCTGCGGCTACCAGGCCCTGCCCTACAGCGAGGACTTCGAGGGTGTCACCGGCGTGGCCTACAGCACAACCGGCTCCCTGCCCAACTGCTGGGAGGGCTGGCATACGGGTTCCAACGCATACACTCCGCATGTCACCAACGGCAGCACCTACTCCTATGCAATCTCGGGTACCAATGCCGTAACCCTTTCGGCCAACGCCTCCTCGTCGGGCACGCCCACCTATGGCAACGCCTACCTGCGCCTGCCTGACTTCCTCGAAGCCACCAACACCCTCACCGTCGCCTACTGGCTCTGCACGGAGAGCAACTCCAATGGCATCCTCAGTGTCGGCTACCTCACAGGTACGAACTATGAAACCGACTTCGTCGCCGTCCACTCCGTCAACGCCTCCAGCGCCACGCAGCACAGTGGCAACGGTTTGCAGAACGGTCGTGGCATCTTCGACACCGCGAGCTTCACCAATGTGCCGGAAGGCAACTATCCCGTCGTCTTCCGCTGGACGCTGACCTCCGGCACCACGCTGTACTCCGCCAGCGTCGACGACATCAGCGTCTGGAGTTCCGCTGTGGTAGCCTGCAACGCTCCCGCCATCGACACCGTCTCGGCCACCGAGAGCAGTGTCACCATGGGCTTCAGCGGCAACGCCTCCTCCTATGAGGTGGCTATCGTCAACGGCGAGTGGAGTACCCCCGGCGCCAGCGACGTCGTCAGCGCCAGCGGCACCACGCACACCTTCACCGGCCTCACCGCTGCAACCAACTACACAGTCGGTGTCCGCTCCGTATGCCCGGGCGGCGAATTCAGCCCCTGGACAACACGCAGTGTGCAGACCCTACCCGTTGCAATGCCCACCACCTACACCGTCAGCGCCGCTACGGCCGACGCCACGATGGGCAGCGCCACGGTTTCGCCCAGCGGCATCGTCAACGAAGGCACTCAGGTGACCTTCACGGCCACCGCCAACAGCGGCTACCACTTCGTGGCCTGGACGAGCGGCACGACTCAGGTCTCCACCGCCAACCCCTACACCACAACCGTCTCCTCCAACCTCGCCCTGACGGCCACCTTCGAGGCCGACGGCCAGAACCCGCCGCAGCCCACCACCTACACGGTGACCCTGCTGACGGCCAGCAGCACGATGGGCAGCGTGTCG
>JAFVAM010000005.1 GCA_017480525.1 Bacteroidales bacterium
ACCGACTCGCCCTTCCGCGAGACCTCGAACATCTACGACGGCTCCAACCGCTGCGCCGACATGGCCGTGCAGAACGTCATCGGCGACGCCTTCCGCGGTGCCACCTGGGTCAGCCTCCACAATGGCGGCGGCGTGGGATGGGGCGAGGTCATCAACGGCGGCTTCGGCATGGTCATCGACGGAAGCGAGGACTGCGACCGCCGCATCCGCCAAATGCTCTTCTGGGACGTCAACAACGGCATCGCCCGCCGCTCGTGGGCCCGCAACAGCGGCTCGATGGACGCCATCCGCCGCGAGATGGAGCGCACGCCTGAGCTGCGCGTCACCCTGCCCAACCTGGTGGACGACGAACTCCTCAGCCGCATCAACCTGTAGACACCAATGAGTAAGGGGCGCATCACTGCGCCCCTTACCGTTTCCCTAGGGAGAGAGATTTTATTACTAACTTTTCTAATCTCTTTCTTTTGCAAGTTTTTTGGCGGCCAGTTGAATCAGGTCGCAGACGTACTCCTGTTTGTCGGCGTGAACAAGGGCTTCCGCCATCATGTTCAGGCGCCTGACGCAAACCTCCTTCTCGTCCTCATCCAGCTGGTCGGCGTGCTTACACATGTCGAGGATAATGCCGGCAGCCACCACCATGTCTTCCGACGCCCCCTTGCCAGCGTGGTCCATCATCTGCTGCGTCAGCAGACCGAAGAGGCGATGCCAGTCGCTGTTGCTCAGGTTGCTGGCGCGGCTCACGGCCTTCGACATCCATTCCTGGGGGCTATGCGTTATGTCAAGGGGGATGTCGGCGGGAGCGGCCTCCGTGTCAACCAGCTTGTAGCGGCCAAGGTTGTATCCGAAGGAACGGCTCAGCTGCGAAGCATCGGCCAAGAGGCTGTCGGCATCCGGAATACGGGCCAGGATGCTGTCGGCCCCGCTGAGTGCCTGCTGCCAGCTGCGGCCGAAAGAGGGCCGCGCCTGCTGGCTGTGCATAAAGGGCTTCTCGCCGTAGGAGGTAATCAACACGCCCTCTTTGATGTGCGCGTCGTCGGTGTTCCACCACTCCACGGCGTACACCGTGCGGTAGCCCGGACGTGCATCGTCGTCGAAGCTGGCGATGGCATAGCTGGAGCCAGGTTTCTCGCCGATGCGGAAGTCGCCGCCCCGCCTCATCTTCACCGCCCACTGCTGACGATAGCTACCCTGAATGGGGTTGAAGCAGGTGTAGAAGGCGGAGGCGTTCTTCTCGTCCACCTCGAAAGCCTTCTGCAAGGCGTCGAGGTGCTTGAAGTTGGCCTCGCCGATGCGGAAGTCGTTGATGACAGTCTTCTCCGCGGTGCCCCCCTCGTCGTTGCGCAGTATGCTCTGGCTGGTGGAGTGGCTGATGCCGCTGGTGCTCAGTATCTTCTCGAAGGCGTTGCCGATGGTACATTCGTAGAACTGTGCCTGTGCCCCCGTGGGCAGGGCCAGCAGGACGAGGAGGAAAAGTTTTGCGGTTGTTTTCATTGTCGTATGGTTTTAAAGTGGTTTATAGTTCGATGACGGATGGCTGGCTGTCGTCCACCACCATGTAATCGCCGTTGTCGTAGACCACGAGACGGGCTTGCGGACACTGTGGCAGGGTGGTGAAGGTGGCCTCCACGATGTCGTTTCGCAGGCGCTGCTCGCTACGCTCGATGGTCTCCTCGCATTCGCTCAGCAGTTGCAAGGCCAGCAGCACGTTTTCCTCGCTTTCCCAGATGGCTTGGCCCAGCGTGTCGGGCAGTTCTCTTGCTGTCGCCCCTTTGGGACTATCGGCTTTGCTACTGTTTACGGGGACTTTCTTCCTGCCTCTTGCCTTGTCGGCCTTTTGGACTTCGGCCGTTACTGCCGTTGCGTCATTATTGGGCCTTTGGGCTTCGACTGTCCCTGTCGTTGCGCCTTTATCAACCTTCGGAACTTCGGCCATTGCTGTCTGCGTGGGCTCTTCGGGACGGGTGGGCCACATCAGCACCACAGCCAGCAGGATGGAGGCCGCCATGCCTGCGACCGCCCACCAAAGCCGCCGACGACGGGCCGCGGCCCTTGCCACTGGCACCCTGGGGGCTGCGTTCACCTGCGCCATCACGCGGTCGCAGAAGTCAACGGGCACCTCCGGCGCCGTCCGGCTGACTTCCAGACGGTGCAGCGCAGTGCGCAAGTCGTTATCTTTGGGCTGTTTCATTTTCGTTCTGATTCATCATGAGGAGTAATTTCTTTCGTATGCGGTGGAGGCGCGAGGCCAGTGTGGCAGGTTCGGCGTCCACGATGTAGGAGATGTCGCGCAGCGGGTGGTCCTCGTAGTAGTAGAGGTGCAGCAGCAGGCGCTCGTCGGGTGGCAGCTGTTCCACCAAGGTCTCCAGCTGGCTGATGCGCTCTTCGAGGCCCGTATCCAGGCCATCGTCGGGCGGGTCTGGGAGCATCAGGCGATCGATGGAGACCCTGTGCTGTCGCCGTCGCTTCAGGTGGTTCAACGCCGTGCGGTAGGCAATGCGCATGAGCCACGTCAGGAACGAGGAGCGCCCGTCGAACGAGTCCAGCGAGCGGAAGGCCCTGACGAACGCGTCCTGCGCCAGTTCCTCGGCGTCGCTCCTGTCGGCCACCAGACGGCTCACCAGGTCGAGCACCTGGCTGGAGTACGTGTGCACGAAGTAGGCATACTCGCCAGTCTCGCCGCTGAGTATCCGCCTGATGCGCTGGCGCTCGTCCGTTCCGTCTGTCTTGCTCATTCCTACTCTAATAGACAGCCCTGGCGCCGGAATATTGCGCCCGCAAAGGTTAAAAAACGTTGGGATGGGAAAAAATCTCGGCCTCCCACGAAAAAATCTCGGCCTCCCACGAAAAAATCTCGCGCCAGATTTTTTCGTGGGGAGGCGGGGGCGCCCGCGCGTTCAATAGTGCTTGGCCAGCCAGTGGTTGAGCAGGGCGAAGAACGTGAGGCAGAACAGCGTGGGCAGGACGAGCGCCAACGACTGCGGCTGATGCACCACGCCGAGGAACAACTGCCTGAGCGTGGCCCCGCAGAAAATGACGATTGCAACAAGCCCCAGCAAGGCCACACCGGCGACAAAGGCCACGGCAAGGCGCTGCTGGCGGCGTTCGGCCTGCCGCTGCTCGCGGCGAATGCGCTGCAGGGTGGTGAAGGCGAAGTTTGAGGGCAGGCGGGGCGGCTCTCCTTCCTTTCCGAGGGGGGCCAGGGCCTGCCGGAGGGCGTTGTCTCTAGCGGTTGTTTCCATGTTTCATGAGTAGGTAAAGTTTGCGGCGGATGCGGTGCAGGCGGGTGGCGATGGTGCCGGGCTCCAGGTCAAGGATGTAGGCAATGTCGGCCAGCGGCCGGCTGTCGTAGTAGTAGAGGGTGACGAGCGTCTGCTCGTCGGGCTTGAGCTGGGCGATGGCACGGCGCAGGTCGCCGATGCGCGCCTCGTCGTCGAGGGCCTCGTCCACCTCCGTGTCGGTCAGCTGCGGCTGGTCGTCGATGCTGAGGAACGTCATGCGCCGGCGGCGCTGCCACGAAAGAACGGTGTTGTAGGCAATGCGACAAATCCACGTGGAGAACGACGAGCGCCCGCCGAAGCTGTCCAGGCGGTTGAAGGCGCGGACGAAGGCATCCTGCGTCAGTTCCTCGGCATCCTCCTGCCGGGGCACCAGGCGCGCCACCAGGGCGAAGACCTCCGACCCGTAGCGCTCCAGAAAATAGCCGTAGTCCTCGGCGTGGCCGTCGAGGACACGGGCTATCAGTCGTTGCTCGTCCGTCTGCATCGCCGCCTAGAACTCTTCTTCCTTCTTCGGCTGTGGATGCTCGGCTTCACGCTCTTTCTTGTAGGAAAGGAGCAGGCCAGTGCCACCGCAGATGCAGATGCAAGCCAGGTAGACAATGCCCGACACGTAGCGTCGGTAATCCCACATGTCGCCCGAACCCATCTCTGAAGCATAGCGGCCATAGGTGGCCATCAGGTTGACGAGGAAGCCCAGGAGGAAGCCTGCGCCCACGCCCAGCATCAGCCAGCCGATGCGCAGGGCCGTGAACTTGTTGCCGCTGCTGTAGAGCGAGATGCCGCGGAAGTCGACGTTCGAGATCTCGGTGAATTTGTTAATGAGCAGCAGCCTTTCGCGCTTGCGCACGAAAAGCTCTGCCAGTTTGTAGATGGAGCCAAAGATGATGGCCACGATCAGGGGAGCGGTAATCCAGTCCATAAGTCTTTTCTTTTTAAAGTTTGTTGTTAAATGTTC
>JAFVAM010000107.1 GCA_017480525.1 Bacteroidales bacterium
AAAAACTGAAACGCAAATTCGAGAAAACCGGCGTGGTGAAAGAGATGCGCCGTCGTCAGCAGTTCACCAAGCCCAGTGTCATCAATCGCGAGAAGCACCTGAAGGCCATCTACGTCCAGCACCTGCGCCAGCAGGAGCTCGACAAATAAGAGAGAACCCTCACCCTGCACACCGCGTTTGGACAACACGCATTGGAAAAGAAAATCCCCGAGCAATTGCCCGGGGATTTCTTTTTATCATGCCATTGCAGTTCACTGCTGCTGGCTGGTGATTCTTTCGAGCCACTTCAGCATGCCGAACATCACGGCCATGGCGATAATGCAGATGGCGGCGAAGACGAACCATGTGTACCACAGGTGGCTGAAGGAGTTGAGCATGCGGACACCGAGGAAGATAATCAGGTTGCCCAGTGCGGTGGCGCCAAGCCACAGACCCTGGCAGATACCCTGCAGGTGCTTCGGGGCAATCTTGGAGACGAAGCTCAGACCCAGCGGGCTGATGAACAGCTCGGCCACGGTGAGGAAGAAGTAGGTCACAATCAGCACCCATGCGCCGCACTTCTGTGCTGCGATGTCGGCGGCGGGCTGAGCCATGAACATTTTGCCCGAAGGATAGCCAACCATCATGCTGAAGATGGTCAGGAAGATGTAGGCGCAGGCGGCAAAGCCCATACCAAGGGCAATCTTCTTGGGTGTAGAGAACTTGCGTCCCCACGGGGTGTTGAAGAGCCACATGATGATGGGCGTGAGCACAATGACGAGGAACGGGTTGAGGAACTGCCACACCTCGGGGGCCACCTGGTCGGAATTGACGAAGTTGCGGGTGAAGATGGTGAGCGACTGGGTGTTCTGGTGGAACGAGAACCAGAAGAAGATGACGATGCCGAGCACAGCATACAGACCGACCATACGCTGCTTGATGTCCTTGGCCATGGCGGCACGCTCTTCGGCAGTGTAGTTGACAACTTCCTTCTTCTCTTTCTTGGCGGGAGTGGGATACATTTTCTTGGTGATGATGAAGATGCAGAGAGAGAGGAGCATGGCGGCAACGGAGGCGATGAAGCTGTAGTGGACACCGGTATTGAACACCTCAAGGTAGCTCGTACAAGCATCAGCCATGTTGCTGGGGTCAAAATTGGAGTTGTTTTCGGTCATCCAGGTGGTCAGATTGGCCATCTGGGTATCGTCGGCCGTGCCGTTGAGGTACTGATGGCAGACGGCGGGGAGGTCGGAGTTGTAGGTCATGCCAAAGCGGCCGAGCCACCATTTGCGGATGGCGGGAGCCACGAAGGGGGCGAACACACCGCCGAGGTTGATGAACACATAGAAAATCTGGAAGCCCGGGTCGCGCTTGCTCTGAGCCTCAGCCAAGTCCTCAGGACCCTTCTTGGCAGCCTCGGCCTCGAGGTTGTCGTACATCTGGCCCACGATGGCCTGCAGGTTGCCCTTGAAGAGGCCGTTACCGACAGTGATAATCAGCAGGGCGGCACAGATAAGCACAAGCATAGCGGTCTTGCTCTCCGGGGTAACCGTGGTGGGAATGGACAGCATGACATAGCCAACGGCCATCACTATCAAACCGGCGGCAATGGTGCCTTTGTAGTTCTGCAGCTTGTCGGCCACGATACCACCAGGCAAAGCCATGATGTAAATCATGAAGTAGAACACTGAGAAAATCATTCCTGCTGTGTCGTCCGACAGCCCGAACTTCGAACAGAGGAACAACACCAGCACTGCGTTCATAATATAGTAGCCAAAACGCTCTCCCATATTACTCAAGGCAGCCCAGATAAGTCCTTTAGGATGTCCTTTGAACATAATTGTAAGTTTTTAGTTTATAAATAATTGAATTAATCTTTCAACCCATTATAATAAATTAACAATATGCAAAAATACAAAAAAAAAACAATCCGCGCAAGCGGTAACACTTTTTTTCGTACTTTTGCAACATGAATCCATCTGCCTCCACACCCACGCTCGAGGCGACACTCGACCTCACTGTCGACGCCCAGCGCGCCGGCAAGACCCTCCTCTACCCCACCGACACCATCTGGGGCATCGGCTGCGACGCCCGCCGCGCCGACGCCGTGGAGCGCCTCTACGCCATCAAGGAGCGCGACCACAGCAAGAGTATGCTTATCCTCTGCGCACCGGAGCAAGTGGAGTGCGGGGAATGGAGAGTGGGGAGCGAAGCGTGGGGAATCGAAAGCGGGGAACGACCCACAACCTTCATCCTGCCCTCCTCCGTGTGGAGGGCATTGCTGAAGGTGCCTGTAGCCGACAACCTCTGCGCCGCCGACGGCTCGCTGGGCATCCGCATCCCGCGCCACGCCTTCTGCCAGGAGGTCATCCGCCGTCTCGGCGCTCCGCTGGTGAGCACCTCGGCCAACCTCTCCGGGCGCCCCTCGCCACGCTGCTACGCCGACATCGAGGAGGCACTGCGCCGACGCGTGGACTTCTGCGTACCGCCGCTGCCGCCGCTCCTCAGCGAGGAAACCCGCGGCAGCCGCATCGTCAGGCTCAACACCGACGGCTCCGCCACACTCCTGCGGGATTAAACCGCACAGCAAAGCGTGGCCACCACGTCGGACACACCGTGTTCGGCATCCACAAGGACAAAGTCACTGCCGCCCAATGCCTTCACCATGCTGCCGAAGCCCTGGATACCTGTACCGCGCATCTTCAGCACAGCCTCTTTCTGCGTCCAGAGTCGCAGGAAAGCCATCGTGGGATCGCTGTCGGAACGGACGGCGGAAAGCTCTGCCTCCGTGCATACACGCTCCATCAGGGCCTCGTCCACCCTTCGGCGGCACTCCACATCGATGCCCACCGGCCCTTTCCAGCTCAACGCCACGGCCACGGCCCGGCGGCAATGGCTGACGCTCACCCAGAGGTCGGGATGGTCGGGCAAGTATGGCGCACCGCTTTCGCGATGCGCCATTTCAGGGCTGTCGTCGAAGCCTACCAGCAGACGGCAGAGCAAGCCGTGCGTCGCTCGCCGCTCGCGCTCGCGCTGCGTCCCCTCGCCCTCGGCCAGAGGCTCGACGAGATAACGGACTTGTTCCATCCCGCGCTCAGGCCTTGCCGAGGATGTCGTAAGGCACAGTGCCGTCGGCACGCGGCTCCAGGATGGCGCCGAACTGCTGCTCGTACTTCTTCAGGTTGTCGTTCAGCGCGGCCAGCAGACGCTTGGCGTGGATGGGGTTCATGATGATACGCTCGCGCACGGCGGCACCCTCGATGCCGGGGAGCATCTGGTCGAAGTCGACGATAATCTCGGTGGGGTTGTGGCTCACTACCACGAGGTTGGAATAGGTGCCTTTGGCCACTTCAGGGCTGATGTTGAGCTTGAGGTTCTGCTCCTTGGGATTGTTGTTTGCCATATTAATCAGGATTTTCTTTATTCTCAAAACGCGGTGGCGCGGATTTTATTGTGTAGCACCGGGAGAAAACCGCGACCTCGGCCTGCACGCCATCCTGCACCGCCGCCCCGGCCTCCTCCGGCCTGGACGGAGCCGGTTCTTCCTCCGCAGCGGAGGGTTCGAGGATGCCGAGATAGACCGACGGCGACGCCACACCCTTCCCGTCCACCGCGAAACACCACAGGTGCACCGCGCTGCCGCGCCAGCGCTCCGGCAGCTCCACCTCCGCCCTGCCGCGGCGCCTCGGCGTCCCGCAGCCCAGCACACCCTCCCC
>JAFVAM010000108.1 GCA_017480525.1 Bacteroidales bacterium
GTACCAAGACCCTACCAAGTCCTACCATTGTAGGACTTGGGTAGGAGTTGGTAGGGCGTTGACAACTGTTTTATAGGCAGTTGACACTTACCGTCTTCCGACTGGTTTTCGACCTGTTTCGGAAGCGAATCCGGGGGGCGGGACGGGGAGGAAACGACCGGGGTCGGAGACAACGGGGAGGGTGTCGGGCCAGAAGGAGAACTCGCACTTGGCGGAGCCGGCGAAGATGCCGAGGGCGCCGTCGACATTGCCGCGCACGGTGCCCTGCTCGGTAAAGAAGCTGTTGCCGGAGCCTTGGCGCGAGGCGTCGATGAGATAGCGCAGGCGTGCATAGGTCATGGCCTCCACAACGACGGAATATTCATGCTTGAAGGGCTGCACCTCGGTGGTGTCCACAAACTGGAGGATGCTGAGGGAGGTGTGGTAGTTGCGCCCATCGATTTCACTGTCGTTGAAATAGTTGTGAGTATACAGATAGCCCAGCATGGCGTTGGAGTAGGAGGCGTTGCCGGTGATTTCGGGGTTGTGCTGGAGGAGGAAGTAGGTGGCGTGGACGGTGTCGACGGTGTCGAACTGCTGCTTCCACTCGTTGAAGCGGACGCCGCTGTCGCGCACCATGACGCGGAGGTTGTAGTAGTCGGCGGTGCCGGGGTGGTCCTGGAAGTCGAAGTCGGCCTCATAGTAGCGGAAGGTGCGCCCGGAGGGGTGGTTGCGGAGGTCGAGGCCGGAGATGGTGGGGAGGTGGGGCACGTAGGTCTGCGCCGAGGCGCGGCGCGAGCCGGCACGGGCGTCGAGGGCGAGGGTGTCGCCCCCGGCGAAGGTGTAGGGGAAGAAATACTTGCAGTTGGCGACGGAGTCGGGGCTGTAGGGGGTGCCGTTGACAAAGAGGGTGAGGCCCACGGAGTCGAGGGGCTGGTTGTTGGATGCGTCGAGGAAGAAGCGCGTGTGGGCGAAATAGACGAAGGCTCGTTTGCCGGCCTGCGGCACGGCGTTGACGACGAGCTGCGACTGCGAGGGATCGTAGTCGACGTCGAGGACCTTCTCGCACGAGGAGGCGAGCATGGCGAGGATGACAACGGCAGACAAGAAGCCTGCGCGGAGATTATTGTGTTTCATAGCCTGTGGGATTCTGTCGTTTCTGTTATATGTTTGCAATTTCCAGTTTTCGATACTCGACGTTCGGTTTCCGATTAGAAAAAGAGCGTGTAGCCCACCGAGGGGAGGATGGGGAAGATGGAGAGCTGGACGAGGGCGGAGGGGTAGCCCTGGTAGGTGTGGGTGCGGGAGCGGTAGAGCATGTAGGGGTTCTGGCGGTTGTAGACGTTGTAGACGGAGACGCTGATGGTGCGGCGGGCATGCTTGAACTTGCGGTGGAAGTTGGCGCCGAGGTCGAGGCGGTGGTAGTTGGGCAAGCGGTAGTTGTTGCGGCCTTCGACGACGCTGATGGTGTTGCGTCCGCCGGTCTGGTCGTTGTCGTAGTCGTCGGGATCCTCGAGTGCGGAGGGATAGCTCTGCATGGAGAGCGAGGCGGCGTTGCCGGTGGAGAAGACCCAGGTGGCGCTGACGTCGACGGAGGGCGAGAGCTTGTAGGAAAGGACGATGGAGAGGTCGTGGCGGCGGTCGTACTTGGCGGGGAAAGGCTTGCCGTCGTTGATCATCTGGCCGTCGCGGTCGAACTGGTGCATGGAGCGGCTCCAGGTGTAGCCCACCCAGCCCGTGAGGTCGCCGTATTCGCGCTGGATGAGGAACTCGACGCCGTAGCTCCATCCGCGCCCGCTATAGACGAGGTTCTCCCAGTTCTCGGTGGAGCCGAAGAAGGTGGCGCCATCCTTATATTCGATGAGGTTGTCCATGTGCTTGTAGTAGGCTTCGACGGAGAAGTCGGCGATGCCGCTGAGACTGTAGCTGAGGCCTGCCGCCACCTGCTCGGAGGTCATGGGTTCTATACGGTCGGTGACGGGGACCCAGAGGTCGGTGGGGAGGGTGACGGAGGTGGTGGAGAGGAGGTGGACATACTGCGTCATCTGGGCATAGCCCACCTTGAAGGAGAGGTCGGGGGTGATGAGCAGACGGCCGGAGAAACGCGGCTGCACGGAGTGGTAGAAGTGGTCCTTCACATAGAAGGAGCTGTAGTGCAGGCCATAGTTGAGCTTGAAGACATCGGTGACGGACCAGTCGTCCTCGAAATAGGCCACCATCTCGCTGGCAGGCACGATGCCGGAGACGATGGAGGAGTCGATTTCCAGGGCGCGGTTCATCTGGATGGAGTCGTAGTAGTTGACGCTGGCGTTGGCCACCTCGGGGGTGAACCAGTGGCGCGAGAGGGAGAGGCCGAACTTGACGTTGTTGTCGGGGTTGGGGGCATAGTCGAAATCGGCGCGGAGGGTAGCTTCCTTGATGCCGGAATCATAGTTGCCGGTGATGGTGGAGGCGTTGGGGTCGTCGGGCGTGGCGAGCTTTTCCACGCTGCCCTCGATGTTGTTCTTGTACTGTGTGTATGAGGCGGAGAGGTTGAGGAAGAGCTTGGGTGTGAGTTCGTAGTTCCAGCGCAGAGAGCCGACGAGGTTGCCCCAGAGGGTGGAGAAGCCGAGGTTGATGTCCTCGTCGAGGGCGGTGACGGTGTGAACCTTGCCGTGAATCTTGTCGTCGCCCATATAGAAGGAGGCGTAGAGGCGGCTCTTGTCGCTGAACTTGTGGGTGAGCTTGGCGTTGATGTCGTAGAAATAGTAGCCCGCGTCGAACTTGGAGTTTTCGACCACGGCGGGGCCGTCGGGTTCGTCGTCGGAGGTGGCGTCGTTGAGCCACATGATGGCAGGGATGACGAAGAGTTCGGCATAGGTGCGCCGAGCCGAGAGGGAGAAGGTGGTCTTGCCTTTGACGAGGGGGCCTTCGAGGTTGAACTTGGCAGAGATGAGGCCCACGGAAAGGTTGCCGTGGAGTTCCTGGTCGTTGCCGTTGTTCTGCGTGACGTCGAGGACAGCACTGAGCCTTCCGCCAAAACGCGCGGGGAAGGAGCCTTTGTAGAGGGTGACGTTCTTGACGGCGTCGGTGTTGAAGGCCGAGAAGAAGCCGCCCATGTGGGAGACATTGTAGAGGGGTACACCGTCGAGGAGGAAGAGGTTTTCGTCGGGGCCGCCGCCACGCACATACATACCGCTGTTGCCCTCGCTGCCGCTCTGCACACCGGGCATGAGCTGCAAGGCCTTGATGAGGTCGGCCTCGCCGAACATCACGGGGACAGACTTGATTTTTTCCACAGTCATGACGTTGGCGCTCATCTGCACAGAGCGCACGTCGCCCACACGCTCGGCGGTGATGACCACCTCGTTGAGGGTGAGCGAGGAGGCAAGCTTGACGTTGAGTTCGCGGTTGGCATCGAGGCGGAGGTTGAAATGCTGCGGCTCGTAGCCCACAAAGGAGACCTTGAGGCTGACGCTGTCGCGGGGGATGGTCAGGGAGTAGTGGCCGTAGAGGTTGGTGACGGTGCCCTTGCCGCTGCGGGTGTCGACGACGGTGGCACCGATGAGCGTCTCGCCGGTGGCGGCATCGGTGATGGTGCCGCTGAGGGTGGCGGTCTGCGCCATAGCCGACAGCGGGGCGAGGAGAAAGAAAATGAGAAGCAGCAAGAAGCCCCGGTGGAGAACAGGACCACAGGTGGGGCATTCTTCCCACGCTCTCCGTCCGCCACCCATTCGGAACCCCGCAGGGGTGACAGGACAGGTATTATCGTAAGAAATCATAGTCGTTTATTTTTTTCTATCTTGAATGGCTTGGAAGGAAGACAAGACGGGCATCGCTCTCAACACGTGGGTTTGGCATTGGATTGTGTGTTTATTTTCCGTCGCCACAATGGGTGCGCGGAGATGGATGGGTGTTCGCAGGAATATCGAGGGCTTCCCCGGAGAGGGCATTCAGCATGTCGCGCACCGATTTCCCCAACACCGGGTGGACATATTCGGGCATGATTTCCGACAGGGGAACAAGGACGAAACTGCGGCGGTGCATGCAGGGATGGGGGATGACGAGGTCGGGGGTGTCGATGACCGCGTGGTCAAAAAAAATAAGGTCAATGTCGATGGGGCGGGAATGGTAGAGACGCGGCTGGAGCGGGAGCGGACTCGCTGCTGGCTGCCCGTAGCCCTGCCCCGTCCTTGCACTGGCATGGGCGCCATCCGCATCAGCAGGGCTGTCACCCTCGTGGGGACTTCCCTGCCTCACACGCCCCAGGCCAGCTTCGATGGCGAGGGCTTCGCGGAGAACCTCATGGGCGCTCATAGAGGTCTCCACCCACAGGGCTTGGTTAAGAAAGTTCAGGACTTCGGTTCTTTCATCAAACTCCCCCCAGGGGGCGGTTTCGAGGATGCTGGAAGAAGCAACGACAGAGCCGATACGATGCCGTATCTGCTCTGTCGCTTGTCCTATTAGGCGGCGGCGGTCGCCTTGGTTGCCGCCGATGAGAAGGGCCACATGGTGCATAGTGCTATGATGCTTGGGCAGCCTTGACGCGTCGTCGGACCTCATCCGCAATGGATGAAGGATTCGACGAGTTCGAGGGTTTTCTGGGGGTCCTTGCCGATGTCGGCGCGGAGGGTGCGGTCGTTGAAGGCGCGGAGCTGCTTGAGGATGCCATCGATGAGAGCGGGGGCAAAGATGCCGTCCTGCTCGTAGAGGGCGCGGTCCTTCTCCAGAAGGTCGGCGCTGGCAGCGCAGCTGTCTGGCAGCACGGCGAGACGCTTCAGCACCTCCTCATGCTCGAAGATGTTGACGCTGACATAGCGGTCCTTGGCATACTGCACAGCATCCTGCATCTCGAAGCCGCGGCGCGCAGCGACGGCCATGCCTGCGAGGAGCAGGTAGACGTTGGCGGAGCCGTCGGGCGTACGCAGTTCGATGGTCTGCTTGTGGGAGAAGTCGACGGCGTCGTTCCTCTCCAGGGGGTTGGCGTGGGCCATCATATTGCCACTGCCTTTGTTCCACCCCAGCGGTACACGCACCATGGCGGAGCGGTTGCGGTCGCCCCAGCAGATGTTGGTGGGGGCCTCCTGGTGGGGTACCAGGCGGAAGTAGGAGGTGGGGTTGGTGTTGCCGAAGGCCGTCAGCGAGCCGGCGAGGGAGAGGATGCCGGCCATGGTCTTCAGGGCCACATCGCTGAGGCCGTCGTTGGCGACGTACATATTCTTGCCGTCGAGGGAGACACGCGTGTGGATGTGCATGCCGCTGCCGGCCTTGCCGACGGTGATTTTGGGGGCAAAGGTGATGGTGATGCCGTACTTGTAGCCCAATTCGCGCATCATCCATTTGGCGATGACCAGCTGGTCGGCGGCGGCCTCGAGGTGTGTGGGGAGGAACTCAATCTCGTTCTGCTCATACATCAAGTCGCCGTGGGTGAAGTTGCCCACCTCGCTGTGGCCATACTTGATCTCGCCACCGGCGGCAGCGATCATGCGCATGGCCTCGGTGCGGAAGTCCTCAAACTTGCAGAAAGGCATGGAGACATGGTAGCCATGCTGGTCCTCGGCCATGTAGTCGTCCTGCTTGGGGGCTATGGCGTAGTATTCCAACTCTCCCATGACCTCGAACTCCATGCCACCAGTGGCCTCGCGGAAAGCGCGGTCGGCCTTCAGGAGCGTATACTCCGGAGCCATGGCGAAAGGCTCGCCGTCCTTGTTGTAGAAAGAGCAGAGGAGGTCGAGCGTGGGCACCTCGGTGAAGGGGTCGAGGAAAGCCGTGCGGAAGCGCGGAATGACGTAGAGGTCGCTGTTGCCGGCTTCGATGTAGGGGAAGAGGCTGCTGCCGTCGACGCGCTCGCCACTGGTGAGTACCTCGTCGGCATGCTCCAAGCTCTGGATGACAAAGTTCAGTGTGTGCAGTTTGCCGTCGTGAGCCATGTAGCGGAAGTTAATCATCTCTATCTGGAACTCCTCGATGACTTTGAGGATATCGGCCTTGGTGAATTCCGACATGGGTTTCCGGAGGAATGTCACCAGAGGATTGGGGTTGAATTTGAGTTTTTCCTGTGTCATGATATATATATTGTTTTTTGTTGGGTCTTGAAATAACGGTGGAAGAAGGGGTTTAGTATATCGAGGGAAGAAAAAAATACAGTTGAAAGGGAGGAGGGAAACACTAATTAGAGCTGTTCGCCTGTGATTTGCCGAGGATGGGTTACCCTCCGTCCAGCACATCCCTCTTTCCTCCGCCGTGCGATGCGTAACAAGACCCGATTCTTACTATTCGGTTATTCAATGATGTCCCTGTTGCAGGACGCGAAGGTGAACATTGCGGCTGCTTGGATTCCGATGTTTTTCCCGTTTCCGAATTATCCGTTTTTGTTGACTTTTGTATCAACTTTTTTTCAGCGCAAGACAATCTTCTATTCTTGCAATTTCGAAATCCAGACCGGGTATTTTTTCACTCTTCACCATCTCATAGAACCCCCTCTTGCATACATATAGCGGTTCTGGACGCAACAACCCTCTTTTAACTCCAATATATTGCAACGTTCTTGCAAAATCGGCGGAAAGTGTGCTATAAGACTCCTTGGTCACATATAATTCTGATAATATATTCAGGCCTAACAAATCATGGTTTGGACACACATATATCTCCTTGGGCATTGTAATTTCATGTCCGCAGATATTAGTTTTTCTCTCTTCACTGAATGGGCGATTGATCGAGTCAAAACAATCAACGCCAAATCTTGTTTTTGTAGAGATGCAAACCTTGTCTTTCACAATTAATTGCAAAACATCCGAAGCAATAGTTCCATTCACTAATATAGGCTGGAACATCATACCTTGCAGATTGTATTTTTCTACTGTTTCTTTGAACTTTTTTGAAACAATAACCTCTCCTCCAATTGTTTTACAGATTGCCACTCTTCCAAGAGAGGGGAACTTGGAAAGCATTAGCAATCCCTTTTGCACCCTCCCCGATCCGCAAATGGGACAAGATTGTTTATTGTCGTAGCTTGTGCCCCCTTCTTCGCCGCACAATTCGATAGTCTTACTAATCTTCACTCTGAACATCTGAGCCTCGGCCAATTCTTCGTCTGTATAATTGTAGACTATTTCCCAATCGCAATATGTTTTTTTTCTAATGATTTCTTCCATCGTATGATTATCGATTTTATTATCTTTGTTTATGGGTACCATTATGGAAACAAAGGAATTCTTTTTCGCTTCTAATTGAGGCATGTCGCTTAACAAGATTTTCTCTCGACCAATTCTTAACTTAATTAATGATTCCATCTGATTTTGGTTTAATGCGGTGGAAGTGGATATTTCTCATGGGGAATTCCATA
>JAFVAM010000109.1 GCA_017480525.1 Bacteroidales bacterium
CCAACACCGTACCAACACCGTACCAACACCGTACCATCTACCTACCAACACCGACCACGGTAGGAGATGGTAGGGTGTTGGCAGGAAGATGGCTGGAAGATGGTGCGCTGTCGGAGCTTCTTCACCCCAAGGCACGCCAGAGACAGGCCTGCCTCCTGTGCGGGAAAGATTCCATTAGAAAAAACAAAAACTTATCTTTCGCAAAATCATACACTTACAATTATTTCGATAAAAAATTTACGATTTTTCTTTGTAGATTGTTTTTTTTTCGTACCTTTGCCTCTCGGAAAGAAAAAACTGCAAAACAGCAAACAACAGAAAAACAAATAATTAAAAAGAAATACAAACATGACGAACAAAGAACAATTCCGTACCGAAAGCGACCTTTTAGGTGCCAAACAGGTCCCCGTTGAGGCATTATATGGTGTGCAGACCACCCGCGCCATGGAGAACTTCCACATCAGTGGCCGCATCCTCTCCTCCTACCCCAAGTTCATCATCGGCATGGCCATGACCAAGAAGGCCGCCGCCATGGCCAACCTGCAGGTGGGCATGATCACCGAGAAGCAGGCCGACGCCGTCATCTGGGCTTGCGACCAGCTCATCGCCGGCAAATACCACGACCAGTTCCCCATCGACATGATTCAGGGCGGCGCGGGCACGAGCACCAACATGGCTGCCAACGAGGTCATCGCCAATCTGGCCCTCGAACACATGGGCTACCAGCGCGGCCAGTATGAATACTGCTCGCCCAACGACGTGGTCAACGCCAGCCAGAGCACCAACGACGCCTACCCCTGCGCCATCCACATGGCCCTGGCCCTCGAGCATCTGGAGTTCATGCCCCACCTGGAGCAGATGATTGCCGCACTCGACAAGAAGAGCAAGGAATTTTCCCACGTCATCAAGATGGGCCGCACTCAGCTGCAGGACGCCGTCCCCATGACCCTCGGCCAGACCTTCGGCGGTTTCGCCGCCTCGCTGCGCGGCGAGCTTAAGAACCTCCGCTCCACGGCCGACGAGTTCCTCGTCGTCAACATGGGTGCCACGGCCATCGGCACCGGCATCTGCTCCAAGCCCGGCTACAGCCAGGCCTGCATCGAGGCACTCCGCAAGGTGACGGGCTGGAACATCAGCCTGGCCGACAACCTCATCGAGGCCACCAGCGCCACCACCTGCATGATTGCCTACAGCAGTGCCATGAAGCGTCTGGCCATCAAGATCAACAAGATGTGCAACGACCTGCGCCTGCTCTCCAGCGGTCCCCGCTGCGGCCTCAACGAGATCCACCTGCCCGAGCGCCAGCCCGGTTCAAGCATTATGCCCGGCAAGGTGAACCCCGTCATCCCCGAGGTGATGAACCAGGTGTGCTACAAGGTCATCGGCAACGACATGACCATCAGCTTCGCCAGCGACAACGGCCAGCTTGAGCTCAACGTCATGGAGCCCGTCATCGCCTACACCCTCTTCGAGAGCATCCACCTCCTGGAGAACGGTCTCGACACCCTGCGCACTCTCTGCATCGACGGCATCCGCGCCAACGAGGAGCGCTGCCGCCAGCTCGTGGAGCACTCCATCGGCATCGTCACCATGCTCAACCCCATCATCGGCTACAAGCAGAGCACCAAAATTGCCAAGGAGGCATCGGAAACCGGACGCGGCGTCTACGAACTCGTGCTGGAACACAAGCTGCTCACCAAGGAGCAACTCGACGAAATCCTCAAGCCAGAGAACATGCTGCAACCTGTCGAATTGAAGATATGAACCATTGCATCAACGTTAATAAAGGATTGGACATTCCTCTCGGTGGCGACGCCGAGAGGATTGTCGTTGACATGCGGAGCGCGGAACGCTACGCCGTGAAACCTCCCGACGTGGTGGGCTTCACGCCGCGTCTGCTGGTGGCAGAAGGCGACGCTGTGGCCGCCGGACAGCCCCTGGTGGAGGACAAGCGCGACCCGAGGCTGACGCTGCCGTCGCCGGTGGACGGCCGCGTGGCCGCCGTGGTGCGCGGCGAGAAACGCCGTCTGGAAGCCGTCGTCATAGAAAAGCAGCAGGCCACGTCCGGCGCCCATGCTGCAGCACCATCTCCCCTCAAGGCGGAGTCCCCGGTGTGGTGGATGATCAAGGAACGCCCCTTCGGCACCATCGCCAACCCCGACCACAAGCCCAAGGGCATCTTCGTGACCCTGCGCGACACCAACCCCCTGGCCCCCGACCTGGCTTTCGCCCTCAAAGGGCGTGAACACGACTTCGAGGCCGGCATCGCCGCCCTCTCGGCCTTCGCCGAGGTGCACACCGTGCAGCCCACGGGCCCACACCCTGCCGGCAACGTCGGCACCCAGATTGCCGCCATCAGCCCCATCAACAAGGGCGAATGCGTGTGGATGGTGAACGCACAGGATGTGGCCACCATCGGCCACTGGACGCTCACCGGCGAGTACCGTCCCGAACGCCTCGTCGCCGTGGGAGGCCCCGCCGCCAAAGCCCCGAAATACTACCGCCTGCTCTGCGGCACCAGCATCGCGCGCATCGCCGAGGTGCAGCTGATGAACCCCGCCTACCCCAGCCTTGGCGGAACCGAAAAGTCCACTCGCATCATCAGTGGCAGCGTGCTCAGCGGCACAGCCGTCGAAGCCGACGGATTCCTGGGCATGTACGACCAGCAGCTCACCTTCATCGAGGAGGGCGACCACCCCGAATTCATGGGCTGGCTCATGCCGGGACTGAAGAAGTTCAGTTTCAGCAAGACCTTCCTCAGCGGCTTCACGGGTCTCGTGGAGAAGACCGGTCTCCTGAAGCAGAGCGGCATACCGGCACCGACCTACACCTTCGACACCAACCTGCACGGAGGCCGCCGCCCGCTGATGTTCACGGGCAACTTCGAGCGCGTCTTTCCCTTCGACATCTACCCCCTGCAGCTCCTCAAGGCCTGCATCGTGGGCGACGTCGAGCTGCAGGAGCAGCTGGGCATCTACGAGGTGGAACCCGAGGACTTCGCCCTCTGCGAGTTCGTCGACCCCTCGAAGACCGAAATACAGACCATCATCCGTGAGGCCCTCGAGGTCCTCAGAAAGGAGGCTACAGCATGAGAATCAAATGGGTCGAACAGATGTTCGACAAGATAGAACCCACCTTCAGCGAAGGCGGCAAGCTGGGCTGGCTGCACAGCACCTTCGACGCTTTCCACACCTTCGCCCTCACCCCCAAGACCATCACCCGCAGCGGTAGCCACATCCGCGATGCCGTGGACAGCAAGCGCAGCATCATCGTGGTCATCATCGCCCTGCTGCCCGCACTGCTCTTCGGCATGTGGAACATAGGCTACCAGACCTACCAAGCCAACCCCGGGTTTTTCAACTCTCAATCTTCATTCCTCAATTTCTGGTGGTTCGGCTTCGTCAGGATGCTACCCATGATTGTGGTGAGCTACCTGGTGGGCCTCGGCATCGAGTTCGCCTTCGCACAGGGTCGCCACCACGAAGTGAACGAGGGCTACCTTGCCACGGGTCTGCTCATTCCGATGATTGTGCCCGTCACCACCCCCTTGTGGCAGCTCGCCCTGGCAGTGGCTTTTGCCGTCATCATCGGCAAGGAGGTCTTCGGCGGCAGCGGCATGAACTTCCTCAACCCCGCCCTTGTGGCGCGTGCATTCCTCTTCTTCGCCTACCCGACGCACATGAGCGGCGACAAAGTGTGGATTGCCTCCGGCTGGTGGGGCAACGACGCCATCGCCGGCGCCACGCCCATGGGCCAACTGGCCACAGGCAACATGCCGTCGGCCTCGGTGCTGGACATGCTTATCGGCACCATCCCCGGCTCCACCTGTGAGACGAGCTTCATCGCCATCGCTCTGGGTGCGCTGCTGCTGCTCTTCACCGGCATCGCCTCCTGGCGCATCATGCTCAGCGTCTTCCTCGGCGGCGGACTCATGGGTCTGCTCTTCAACGCCATCGGCGGCACCACCTACCTCGACCTGCCGTTCTACTACCACTTCCTCATAGGCGGCTTCGCCTTCGGTGCTGTCTTCATGGCCACCGACCCCGTCACCGCCGCGCAGACCAACACCGGCAAATGGATCTACGGCCTGCTGATCGGTGCTTTCGCCGTGCTGCTGCGCGTGGCCAACCCCGCCTACCCCGAAGGCATGATGCTCAGCATCCTCTTCATGAACTGCATGGCCCCGCTGATTGACCACTGCGTGGTGGCAAGGAATATCAAGTCCAGACAATCCAGAATATCGAGAACCTCTGGTTCAACAGGAAAGGAGGCTCACAATGGCTAAAAAGAACTTCAGCAACAGCTACATTTTCATATATTCCGCCGCTCTTGTCGTGGTGGCGGCGCTCATCCTCACCGTGGTGAGCGTCAGCCTCAAACCCGCGCAGGAGAAGAACCAGCGCGCCGAAACCAAGCAGATGATTCTCAAGACCATCGGCGTGGAATCCACACGCGACAATGCCGACCAGCTCTACGCACAGAACATACAGGAAGCCGACCTCAAGGGTGAGCCCTACTTCACTTTCAAAGGTGGCGTCATCATCCCCCTGCGGGGCACCGGCCTTTGGGGTCCCATCTGGGGCTACCTGGCCTTCGACGACGGTGGGACTGTCGTGGGGTCCATATTCGACCACAAAGGCGAGACCCCCGGCCTCGGCGGCGAGATTGCCACCGACAAGTTCGCCCAGCGCTTCGTGGGCAAAAAAATGTGCAAAGAGCCTATCCACCTGAAAAAGAATGCCGACAAGGACAACCCCTACGAGGTGGACGCCATCAGCGGCGGCACCATGACCAGCAACGGCGTCACCGCCATGCTGGCTGCTGCCTATGAGAAATACTCCGATGTGATACCCTGCCATGACCCGGCATTAATGATGGAGGACAAAAAGCAATGAAAAACACCGACCTGATCAAACTCCCCTTCAGCAAGAACAACCCCATCCTGGTGCAGGTGCTGGGCGTCTGTTCCTGCCTGGCCGTGACGGCGCAGCTCAAGCCCGCCGTGGTGATGGCCATATCGGTCACCGTGGTGGTGGCCCTGGCCAACGTCATCGTGTCGCTCCTGCGCAACACCATACCGCCGCGCATCCGCATCATCGTGCAGCTGGTGGTCGTCAGCACACTCGTGGTGCTGGTGGACCAGGTGCTCAAGGCCTACATGTACGACGTCAGCAAACAGCTCTCCGTCTTCGTGGGCCTCATCATCACCAACTGCATCGTCATGGGCCGACTGGAGGCCTTCGCCATGGTGCAGAAACCGTGGCCCAGCCTGCTCGACGGCATCGGCAACGGCCTTGGCTACAGCGTCATCCTCATCGCCTTGGGCTTCCTGCGCGAACTCTTTGGCAGCGGCACCCTCTGGGGATACCCCGTCATGGAAAAGCTCGGCCTTTACGGCATAGGCTATGAGAACAACGGCCTGATGATTATGCCCCCCATGGCACTCATCCTCGTCGGCCTCATCATCTGGGCCCATCGTTCCAAAAACAAAGACTTAATCGAACAGTAAATGGAATACATCAACATATTCATCAAGTCGATTTTCGTCGACAACATGATCTTCGCCTTCTTCCTCGGCATGTGCTCCTACCTTGCCGTGTCGAAGACCGTGAAGACCTCGGCGGGCCTCGGCATCGCGGTCACCTTCGTGCTGCTCATCACCGTGCCCATCAACTTTCTGCTGAACCGCTACTTCCTGGCCCCCGGCGCCATGGCGTGGATTTCGCCCTCGCTGTCCGACGTGGACCTCAGCTTCCTGAGCCTCATCATGTTCATCGCCGTCATCGCGGCCATCGTGCAGATGGTGGAGATGGTGGTGGAGAAGTTCAGTCCGGCGCTCTACAACTCGCTGGGCATCTTCCTGCCACTGATAGCGGTCAACTGTGCCGTGATGAGCGGGTCGCTCTTCATGCAGGAGCGTGGCTACCAGAACATCGGCGAGGCTACGGTCTTCGCCCTCGGCAGTGGCCTGGGCTGGCTGCTGGCCATCGTGGCCATCGCCGCCATCCGCGAGAAGCTGCGCTATTCGGCCATACCCCCCGCCCTGCGCGGCGTCGGCATCACCTTCATCATCACCGGCCTCATGGGCATGGCATTTATGTCTTTTATGGGATTTAAACTATGAGTACAACATTAGTATCAGCAATCATCATAATATTGGTCGTCATCCTGCTGCTGGTGGCGCTGCTCCTTGTGCTGCGCGCCAAGCTCATACCGCAGGGCAACGTCAAAATTACAATCAACGACGACAAAGAGCTCACCGTGCCCACCGGCGGCACCCTCATCTCCACCCTCGGCGAGCAGGGCATCCACCTGCCCTCGGCCTGCGGCGGCAAAGGCAGCTGCGGCCAGTGCAAATGCCGCGTCGTCAAGGGGGGCGGCTCGATCCTGCCCACTGAAAAAGGCTTCTTCAGCCGCAAGCAGCAGCAAGAAGGTCGGCGCCTCGGCTGCCAGGTGAAAGTCAATGAGGACCTCGGCCTCAAACTCCCTGAGAGCATCCTCAGCATCAAGGAATACGAGTGCACAGTGGTGAGCAACAAAAACGTGGCCACTTTCATCAAGGAATTCAAGGTGCAGCTGCCCGCAGGCGAGCACATGGACTTCGTCCCCGGAAGCTACGCACAAATCAAGATTCCGAAATTCACCGTACGCTATGCCGACTTCGACCGCTCACTCATTGGCGAGGAATACCTGCCCGCCTGGGAGAAGAGCAAGATGTTCGACCTGGTGTGCGTCAACCCCGAACCCACGGTCCGCGCCTACTCCATGGCCAACTATCCCGCCGAAGGCGACGTCTTCATGCTCACTGTGCGCATCGCCACACCTCCCTTCACGGCCGACCGCAGCGGCTTCCAGAACGTCAACCCCGGCATCGCCTCAAGCTACATCTACTCGCTCAAACCCGGCGACAAGGTCATCATGAGCGGCCCCTACGGCGAGTTCTGCGTCCGCGGCACCGAGGACGGCACCTGGACCGACAATCCCAAGGGCAACGAGATGATATGGGTGGGCGGTGGCGCCGGCATGGCACCCCTCCGCGCCCAGATCATGCACCTCACCCGCACCCTCAACTGCACCCAGAGACAGATGCACTATTTCTACGGCGCCCGCGCCCTCAACGAGGTGTTCTACCTGCAGGACTTCCTCCAGCTGGAGCAGACCCACGCCAACTTCCACTTCCACCTGGCCCTCG
>JAFVAM010000110.1 GCA_017480525.1 Bacteroidales bacterium
AAAATGCGGTCATATCATGGATGAATAGGTGTGTGCATAAACCCGGAAAGGCGCGTCTTAATGTCAAACGCTGTATTTATCAAACACTTGCAGGACATGGTACAGCCACCCACGTCAAAAACTTCTCACCACCAATGGTGAGGATTCCATGTCGGGAAAAGTTCGTAATTTTGCAAAACGAAAAACAAGCAGAAACAACAACTGAAAAAACAACACATTATGGAACATCTACACGACCACCACGAAGAACCCCACCATCATGAACATGAACACAACCATGAACATCACAATCACCATGACAATGACCACCACCATCACGGCCATCACCACCACCACACGCATGCGATAGAAAAGCTGTCTACTATCTATATCGTTGCCGTGGCGCTGAATATGGCCTTTGTCATCGTCGAAGCTGCGGCGGGCTTTGTGGGCAACAGCCTCGGGCTGCTCTCCGACGCCGGACACAACCTCAGCGATGTCTTCTCGCTGCTGCTGGCCATGGTGGCCCTCAAGCTGGCCTCCTCCCACGCCACCAAGCGCTTCACCTACGGCCACCGCAAATCGTCGGTACTCATCTCGCTGCTCAACGCAATCATACTCCTTGTCGCTGTAGGGGCCATCATTGTGGAGAGCGTACAGAAATTCTTCAATCCCGCCGAGGTGAGCGGCGACCTCATCATCTGGACCGCCGCCGTGGGCATCGTCATCAACGGCCTCACAGCCTGGGCTCTGAGCCGCCAGCAGCAGCACGACATCAACACCCGCGGCGCCTTCCTCCACATGCTGGCCGACACGCTGGTCAGCATCGGCGTGGTGGTGAGCGGCATCGTCATCAAGTACACCGGCTGGTGGATCGTCGACCCCCTCATCGGCCTCGTCATCGCCGTCGTCATCCTCGTCAGCACCTGGGAGTTGCTGGCCGAGAGCCTGCGCATGAGCACCGACGCCGTACCCGAAGGATTCGACGCCGACGACGTGATGAACCGCATCTCTGCCGTCGAAGGCGTGCTCAACGTGCACCACCTCCACATCTGGGCCATCTCCACCACCGAGACGGCCCTCACCTGCCACATCGTCATCCCCGAAGCCTCAATGCTCGAAGAGGTCACCGACCGCGTCAAGGCCCTCCTCGACAGCCTCGGCATCCACCACAGCACCCTCGAACTCGAAACCCGCAGCAGCCATTGCCATGACCACGACTGCTGCTGACCGTCTCCCCGCCTGCGGTGGGAGACATATAAAAAAACAAGACTGACAGGATTTACGCCGAAGGCGGGACCCTGTATACGAACCTGTCGATTTTCCCAACCCCCATCTCGCCGAGGCGGGCGGCCGTGCGGGCGCAGTCTGCCTCGGTGTTGTAGCCGGCTATCTGCGGCACACGGACAATGACATGCTCCGGCCCCACGAGCGAAAGCAGCAATCCGAGGTTGTCCCATGCACGCGCGGCATCGCCGCCCGTGTAGGCATGGTAGATGTCGGGGTTGCTCTCCTTGATGTCTACGATGAAATCTCCGACCACAAGCGCAACCTGCCTCACAGCCTCCGGCTCCACCTGCAGCGAGGTCTCCGCCGTCAGGTTCCAGCCCTTGCCGCAAATCTCTTTGAAGCCAGCGATGAAGTCCACCCTCAGCAGAGGCTCGCCGCCGCCGAAGCACACACCGCCGCCCGTGGCGATGAAGTAGAGGTTGTCCACACCCACACGGTCATACAGCTGTTGCGGCGTATATGTCGCCAGGCCTTCGGGCGGCTCCAGACACCGGTGGTTGAGGCAGTATTTGCATCGAAGCGGACAGCCGTGGAACGCCGCCAGAGTGGTCACCCCCACCCCGTCGATGCCAAGCCGGTGCCTGTCGATGCCTATGAACGGTACGGCTTCCATCAGTCCTGCACTTTGACCTGTACGCCGTCCCTTTCGATGACTTGCGACAAGAGCCGAGGTCCCACTTCAATCAGCGGCTGGACACCGCCGGCCTCTATCGACACCACCGTCACTGTGCGTTTCAAGTCATTCATGTATTGTTTGCCTTTTTTTATAGCGTCAACTCCCGTGAATAGATGTCCTGCATCACAAGGCCGGCGAGGGTAAAGCCGTAGATGGCGGTGATATGGGCCAGGGAGCCGTTGATCTGCGCCTTGGAGGTACACCACTCGTGGTTGAGCAGGTCCTGCCGCCCCTCGCCACGCTCGGCTTTGGGACACATGCAGGCCGCCGTGCCACACGAGCGCACCTGCTCGCCGAGGTTGGGCAGCACCTCGGGACTCCACACGCACTGGAACTTCCGCTGCGGGAAGCGCTTCATCTTTCTCATCCGCCGCCGCAGCACCGCCGCCAACGGACAGCCGTCGACCTTCCAGAACTCGCTCACCCTCACCTTCGTGGGGTCCATCTTCAACGCCGCGCCCATCGACGAGTAGAATTGATAGTTGGAAGTTGGAAATCGAGGTTTTTCCCGCTGCGGCAAACCTGCGTCAGCCGCATTTTCGTCTTCCGATTTTCCATTTTCATCTTTCCGGGTGCAGCGCAATATGAGTTCAAGTTTATCTTTAAGACTATCGATGCAATCTATCACATAGTCAAACCCTTCCAGATGGAAGCTGTCGGCGGTTTCGGTGCTGAAAATCTCCTGCAGCGCCGTGATGTCGGCGTAGGGGTTGATTTCCAGCAGGCGGTCGCGCAAGGCGTCGACCTTCACGCGTCCCACGGTGCGGGTGGTGGCCATGCTCTGACGGTTGATGTTGGTGACGCACACACGGTCGCTGTCCACCACCGTCAGGTGTCCTATGCCACTGCGCACCAGGCTCTCGGCGCACCAGCTGCCCACACCGCCCACGCCGAAGACAATGACCCGCGCCGCCCGCAGCCGCGCCATGGCCTCGCTGCCCACCAGCAGTTCCGTCCTGTTCAAAATCCCTTTCTCTGTAGTCATACGGAAACCATAACGCCGAAAGACAAAAAAAATTGCACTGCCGCAGCACAAAAAAACAACACAGACTCAAACCACCTCCCCTCCCCCTCCGCCCGTGTGGGAACAGACAAAAAAGCAAAAATACAAACTATTGATTCACAGCAAATTGGCACTTTGGTAGGACATGATACATAAAACGCTGATAATAAGCACTATGTACCTACCAACTCCTACCCAACTCCCTACCATCTCCCTACCAACACCGACCACGGTAGGAGATGGTAGGTTTTTGGTAGGGCGACGACAGGCTGTTGGAGGCTCCTTCGTCGCCGATGCATCCGCAGAAGAGGACTCAAGCGGGAGGGCGTATCCGTCATACGAGAGAAAGAAAAAAATTCGCCATGTAAGAAAGTTTTCGTATATTTGCATTTTACATTGTGCCACAAAAAGAGACTGTCAATATGAAGAAACTATTTGTAAGTATGACACTTGCACTCATGTGTGCCGGGGCGGTGGCCACGGCGCAAACACAGAATATCACCCTGGAGGACATCTGGACCAAGCGCACCTTCGCCCCCAAGGGCGTCTACGGCATCCGCTCGATGCAGGACGGCGAGCACTACTGCACCATGAGCCGCACAGGCATTGCCAAGTTCAGATACGCCACGGGCGAGAAGGTGGAGGACGTGTGCCTCTTCAACGCGCCCGACATGCGGCGCAAGGCCAAACCCATGCCCCCGATGGAGAGCTACGAGTTCAGCCAGGACGAGCAGCAGATACTCCTCGGCTGCGGCTTCGAACCCATCTACCGCCACAGCGGCATCAGCGACTACTGGCTCTACGATGTGAAAGCAAAGAGTTTCACCCAGCTGACCAAGAACGGCAAGATGCGCCTGGCGGAGCTGAGTCCCGACGGCACGAAGCTGGCCTTTGTGCGCGACAACAACCTCTTCTGGATGGACCTTCAAAACCTTGAGGAACACCAGATTACCACCGACGGCCGTGTGAACGAGGTCATCAACGGCACCACGGACTGGGTCTACGAGGAGGAGTTTGCCATCACCAAGGGCTTCGCGTGGAGCCCCGACAGCAAGAAGATAGCCTACCTGCGCTTCGACGAGAGCGGTGTGAAAGAATACAACATGCAGATGTGGGGTGCCCTCTATCCCGAGGACTACAAGTACAAATATCCCAAAGCCGGCGAGGACAACAGCGTGGTGACCATGGGCATCTGCAACCTGGAGAACCCCAAGTCCAACACCCCCGCCATCGACCACGTCAACGCCGACAACCGCACGTATTGGGAATACATTCCCCGCTTCCAGTGGGCCGACGGGAACACGCTTGCCGTCATGCGCATGAACCGCCTGCAGAACCACATGCAGGTCCTCGCCCTCGGCACCGGCAACGGCGACAACAAGGTGGTCACCCTCTACGAGGAGCAGGACGCCGCCTATGTCGAGGTGCCTGACACCTGGCAGTTCATCACCGTGGGCAAAGGCAAGAAAGCCCAGCGGCAGATGCTCGTCACCAGCGAGCGCGACGGCTACCGCCACGTGTACCTCTACGGCATGGACGGCAGTCTGGTGCGCCAGGTGACGAGCGGCGACTACGAGGTCTGCGCCGTGGAGGGCGTCGACGAGCCGAACCAGCGCATCTACTACTCCAGCCGCGAGGACGGAGCCATCAACCGCAGCCTCTTCGTCGTCGGCCTCGACGGCAAAAAGAAGCAGCGCCTCACCCCCTCCGTGGCCGGCACCTACAACACCTCCTTCAGCGAGAAGTGCAAATACTACATACAGACCTGGAGCGACGCCAACAGCGCCCCCATCTACACGCTGCACGACGCCAAGGGCAAACTCATCAAGACCCTGGAGGACAATGCCGCCCTGCAAGAGAAGATGAAAGACTACGGCACCGGACACAAGGAGTTCGGCACCTTCACCACCTCGCATGGCACCAAACTGAACTGCTACACCATCAAGCCCGCCGACTTCGACAAGAACAAGAAATACCCCGTACTCATCTACGTCTACGGAGGCCCCGGCAACCAGCAGGTGACCAACAGCTACGGCTACGGCGACTACTACTGGTACCACATGCTTTCGCAGCAGGGCTATGTGGTGTTCTGCTTCGACGGTCGCGGCACCGGCGGTCGCGGTGCGGAGTTCAAGAAGCAGACCTACGCCGACATGGGCCGCATGGAGTGCGAGGCCGCCATCGAGGCCGCCAAATGGCTTGGCAGCCAGACATGGGTCGACAAGGACCACATAGGCATCTGGGGCTGGAGCTTCGGCGGCTACCTCTCCACGCTGAGCATTCTGAAGGGCAACGATGTCTTCCGTACGGCCATCGCCGTGGCCCCGGTGATGAACTGGCGCTACTACGACAACATCTACACCGAGCGCTACCTCGGCCTGCCCAAGGACAACGCCAAGGGCTACGACGAGAACTCGCCCCTCAATTTTGCCAACCTGCTGAAAGGCAAATACCTGCTCATCCACGGCACCGGCGACGACAATGTGCACTTCCAGAACAGCGCCGAGATGGTGGACAAGCTGCAGAAGGCCGGCAAACACTTCGACTTCATGATCTACCCCAACAAGAACCACTCCATCTACGACGCCACCGGCCAGACCCGTCTGAACCTCTACCAGACGATGACGGACTTCATCAAGAAAAATTTATAAAAACACTATGAAAAGGAAAATAATTATAGGACTTATAGGACTCGTGTGGCTCGCCGGGCCTGTGGGGAAAGTCCGTGCGCAATTTGGCGACTATGGTGTGCGCTTAGGCCTCGGCCTGGCCACCATGAACGACGACCTCTCCAGCTCGACGCCCGTGATAGGAGCCTCTCTCGGCGGCTACCTCAACTACACTTTCGCCCAAAGCCAGAGTGTGCTGGAAGAGACCTTCTTCCTGCAGGTGGGGCTGAACCTGACACGCCGTGGCAGCAACTTCGAGGAGGTGCTGGAGAACGGTGCCAGCCTGATGCTGCGCGAGGGCTACTACCACTCCTACTATGTGCAGCTGCCCGTCCTGGCCTGCGTACACTATGAGCTGCCCATCCGCGCCAGAGGCCATGTGGTGGGCCTGTTCGTTGGCCCCTCGGTGAGTTACGGCCTCTTCGGCCGCTACAACGACCGGCGCATCACTCCCGGCATCGCCTCCACCTCCGCCAACTACGACCTCTCGTTCAACGGCAGCCCGGATTCCCGCAAAGTCTTCAACCACCTCAACCAACTGGATGTCAGCGCCATCATTGGTCTCAGCTACGAATACAAACGCCTCAACGCATCTTTCTATATCGACCATGGTTTCTTGGCCACCTCGGAGGGCGACGACATCCTGCGCATCATCGAGAACGCACAGAGTTCCAGCAATGTGAACGTGAAAATCCCCAATGGCCACAATGTGGCCTACATGCTGTCGATAAGTTATGCCCTCGGCAGTTTTATGAAAGAATAAAACAAACAGAACAATAAATGGTTAGAGTAAGATTTGCCCCATCGCCTACGGGGCCACTGCACATAGGGGGCGTCCGCACTGCCCTCTACAACTACCTCTTCGCCCGCCAGCAGGGCGGAAAAATGATTCTCCGCATCGAAGACACCGACCAGACACGCTTCGTGCCCGGTGCCGAACAGTATATCATCGAAGCCCTCGACTGGCTGGGCATCAAGTTTGACGAGGGAGTACACATAGGTGGTCCCTTCGGCCCCTACCGCCAGAGCGACCGCAAGGCCATGTACCGCCAGTATGCCGAGCAGCTCATCCGCGACGGCTGGGCCTACTACGCCTTCGACAAGCCCGAAACCCTCGAGGCCAAGCGCAAGGAATACGAGACGCAGAAGAAGACATTCCAGTACGACTGCAACACGCGCTCCACGATGGAGAACAGCCTCAGTCTCGGCATGGAGGAGGCGCAGCGTCGCATCGACGCCGGCGACCCCTACGTGGTGCGCTTCAAGTTTCCCGACAATATCGACATCACGGTGCACGACCTCATCCGTGGCGATGTGACGATGAACAGCCGCCTGCTGGACGACAAGGTACTCTTCAAGAGCGACGGCATGCCCACCTACCACCTGGCCAACATCGTCGACGACCACACAATGGAGATTACCCACGTCATCCGCGGCGAGGAATGGTTGCCTTCGGCACCGCTCCACGTGATGCTCTACAAGGCCTTCGGATGGGAGCAGACCATGCCGCACTTCGCCCACCTGCCCCTGCTGCTCAAGCCCGAAGGCAACGGAAAACTCAGCAAGCGCGACGGCGACCGCCTGGGCTTTCCTGTGTTCCCGCTGGAATGGCACGACCCCAAGAGCGGCGAAGTGAGCAGCGGCTATCGCGAGCAAGGCTACCTGCCCCAGGCGGTGGTCAACATGCTGGCCCTCCTCGGCTGGCATCCCGGCACCGACCAAGAGATGATGACCATGGACGAACTCATCAAGCTCTTCGACATCAGCCACATCAGCAAGAACGGCGCCAAGTTCAGCCTTGACAAGGCCCAATGGTTCCAACACGAATACTTCCAGCAACTCTCCGACGAGGAGGTGGCCCGAATGCTGGAAAAACAGGTGAAAGATCATGGCATCGAGACCGACCACGGCTATTGCGTCAAGGTGGCCTCGATGATGAAGGAGCGAATCACCTTCCCCAGCGAACTGTGGGACACCTGCTGCTACTTCTTCCAGGCCCCGACAGAATACAACGAGAAGGATGTGGCCAAGCGCTGGACGCCCGACATGCACATCCACATGCAGAAAGTGGTCGACATACTGAACACCGTGCCTTTCGAACACGACGCTATCCACAAGGCTCTGCTGGACGACTACATCGCCGCCAACGGACTCAACACCGGCAAGGTGATGAACTCGCTGCGCATTGCCGTAGTGGGCCGCACCGTGGGACCGGACATGATTACCCTCATCCTCACCATCGGCAAGGAAGAGACCATCCGTCGTGTGCAAAAAGCCATAGCGAAATTGAAAGTTGAAAATTAATCCAGATGGTATAGAGAAACCAGAAGATATTATGGTAAGTCTATACAATCCAGAAAACTAAAAACAAACAACAATGGAAAACAAGACCAACAAGATTCTCATTGCCTGCAACGCCGTGCTGCTGATCGGCCTCATAGGCATCTACATTCTCCATTTCACTTCGGCACCCAAGAGCAAGGTGAACCCCGAGGCCGCAACGCCCCTACAGAAAGACGGCGGCCTGACGGTGGCCTATGTCGACACCGACACCCTGCTGGCCAACTACCAGTATGCCAAAGACCTCGAGGCCGACCTTCTGGCCTACAAGAACCAGCAGGAACAATATGGCCGCCAGCAGATGGAGAAATTCCAGAACGACTATCAAGACTACCTGAAGAACGGAAGCAACCTCACCCTCACGCAGCAGCAAGCCAAAGAGGCCGAGTTGAAACAGAGGGCCGAGAAGATTGGCACACTGGAACAGGAACTCACCGCCAAAATCATGGAACGTCAGATTGCCGAAAACACCAAGCTGCTGAATGCCATCTTCGCCTTCGTACGCGAATACAACGCCCAGAACCAGCAGTTCGACATCATCCTGCGCAAGACCTTCGAGAACTCGCCCAGCCTTTACCTCAACCCCGGCATGGACATTACGCAGGAAATCCTCGACGGCCTGAACGAGGAATACAAAAACCTCAAGAAGAAAAACAACGACTAAAGAGTCCGCAAACCTATAGTTTGCGAGAACAACTTACGAAAACATGTACTGCGCGGGGGCATAGAAAGATGTTCCCGAAACAAGGGGGCCTGCCAATGAATTGACAGGCCTCCTTGTTTGTGCTTACGGCACACCGTCGGGAAGTTTTCCTTGTAGAGACCCAGAGCGTGATGTAGACGATAAGTCTCTTTTTCTGCAAGTGGGAAACCTGCGCACCCTTTAGTCGCCAAGGACAACGAGTTCGGAGATGCAAAGGTCGTCGTAGCGGAGGCCGCGGGTGGTGGAGGTAATACAGATGGTAATGGACTTCAACTTAAAGCGTCTCTCGTTGTAGCCCCACGGAAAGTCGTGGTCCACATGTCGCCCTTCAACGGGCATCTTGATGGCGGCGTCGGTAAGTCCCTGCCAGGTGAATTCCCGCGGCGTTTCGACATACCCCTCTCTTATGTCGACATATGGCTTGTCCCACAGGCGTGACGCATAGTGGTAGTGCAGCGTGTCGATGCGGCTGTTGTTTAGCCACATCTGCTTATCCTTACAGTATCCATTGTAGAGCACGAGGCCAGTGACGAGCGTCGAGTCGTGGAAGGTGACGGTGAGGTAGAGGGAGTCGCAACGTAGTTTGGTGAAAACATCGGTCTCTATCTTCGGCGGGACTCCGGGGCGCAGCACGGTGGCGGTGGCAAGGTCGAGGTCGCTCAGGTTGTCAACAGGGTAGCGCGGATCCTCGCCGCTGACGGTAATTGTGTAGTGGTCAGGGCTGATGCGTCGACTGAGCAGGTCGGCCACATTTTCGTGGATCACATCGTTAAAGTAGGTTATCTCCAAAGGTTCGGCGTCGGCGAGGTCGAAGTTGCGACTTTCATAGACCAGGCAGTTCTCTCCCCTGCCGTCCATGCTCCGCTCTGCCTTGCGCAGTGGCAGGCCCGTGGCGTGTATGTTGCGACGGCCTGCGGCGCAGCTGCTTCGGAAGTACGCTGTGTCCACCTCCACGAGGAAACGCTGCACACGTCCGTCGCCCCAGTAGGCGGCTGGCGAGAAGTCGTAGCGAAACATACACCACTGCAAGAATTGCCCGGACGTAGAACGGAACACGGCATTGTAGGTTTCCGCCGTGTTAAAATAAAGGCTCTCCTCGACATTGGTTTCAATGCTGTAGCGCACAACGAGTTCCACGGTGCGGCGGGCTGGGATGTCGAGTCGCACATAGTACCAGCAGCGGCGGAGGGCGGGGGCGTAATAGAGGATGCTGTCGCCGTATTTGTCAACAATCTCCCGTGTGCGGGCTTCGGAGTAGTGGTTGGCCTCGAGGTCGGGTGCCAGCAGCGGGTCTTTAACCCATTGTCCGGTCTCTAACACTTCGGTGATGAAATCCGTGTCGCAAACCGCCCGTCGAGGCTGCAGCACGGTGTCGGCCGACCGCTGCCAGGGAAGGCTCTGCCCATCGAGACTGAACATCACGTCGCGCACAAAGCTGTCGCGCCAGCCGCGTTCCACAAGGCTCGAACTCCATACACTGCTCTCCCAATGCGCCGACGTATCGCCCAGCCAGTCGACGGGGAAACCGTAGGGCAGCGCATGGAAGTCCCTGTCGGAGCGGTTACAGAGCAGGTAATGCACCTCGACCTCCACATAGCCATCGCGCAAGGTGAAGTGTGTGCGCTCGTCGAGCAACTGCACTTCCGGCACATGCACCGCCACCGGCCTACGCGCCAGCGTCAAGGCCGACCACTCTGCCACGGGGTCGCCGTTGGCCCGCACCAAAGTAGCCACGGCCAGCAACGCCATCAAAAAAAGAGACCTTTTCATACAACCTGTTTTTCCACAACCATAACGTGTGCATGAATAAAAAATTGTGTATGTCGGTTTTTATGTGTATCTTTGCCACACGTATTGGCACGATATAACCAAGAGAATACATGAACTATAAAAAAGATAGACAATGGAAGAACCTGTACTGAATGCCCACAACAAGGAAGAGTATCCGCCCATGCACACGGCGGAGCATATCTTGAATCAGACGATGGTGCGCATGTTCGGTTGCCCGCGCTCGCGCAACGCCCACATCGAACGCAAGAAAAGCAAGTGCGACTACCAGCTTGCCTCTTGCCCCACCGACGGAAAGGTGGCGGAGATAGAACACCGCGTCAACGAAGTGATTGCCTGCGGGTTGCCTGTAACCTACGAGTACGTGAGGCGCGACGAGGTGCCGCCGGAGGTGGACCTCGGCAAACTGCCCGGCGATGCCGGCGAGACACTCCGCCTGGTCCGCATCGGCGACTACGACCTCTGTGCCTGTGTCGGCACCCACGTGCAGAACACCGCCGAAATCGGCACCTTCAAAATCATCAGCCACGACTACAACACCGGGTCGCAGACGTGGCGTATGCGCTTCAAGTTGGTGTAGCGCGGGATAGAACAACGAACAACCCGCAACCCTCGACGGCGTCAGCCGATGAGGATGGGTCGGTGGTCCGTGTGGGGCAGGTAGCGTTCCATCAGGTCATGCATGCACAGGCGCACGAAGCCGGTGTTGGTGCCGTCGGTGCAAGAGATATACTCCGCCTGGGCTATAGCGCGATCCATCACCAGCTGTATACGGCGGTCGGTGTCCTGCACAAGGGCCAGTACGGTGGTGGCACCGTGGGGTGTACCCATCATGGAGAGCAGGTGTTCCTCGGAGGCGAAAGAGACACGCGGAATAGCGAGTGCGGCGCAGAACTCCTTGGTCACGAAGGGTCGGTCGGGGTCGGTTACGTAGAGCCAGAAGAGGGTCTGCTGGCGGTTGGTAAGGAACACCGTCTTGATGACACGGTTGTTAAGTTTCTCGCCAATCGGGATGCAAGCCTCCATAGTGGTGCCGTCGCCGGTGTCGACGCGCAGGAAGGGGATGGCGAGACCGCCGAGAGTAGAGAAGATTGCCTGCTGGGTGGCAGACTTGTAACTGGGTGGCGGCGTGGCCACGGCGTCGCTCACGTAGAAATCGGTCATGATGTTGTGTATAACTTCTGTTTCTCCAATAGCAGCATCCGTCCCACCCCGCTGAAAAGAACCTGAATTTCAGCGTATTCTGCCAGTTCTATCCATTCAATATGCTGCTAGTTTCTGTATGCAAAGATACACGTTTTATTTGACCCGGAAAAGAAAAATGTACCATTCATCGAAACTTAACAGCAATCGACATTCACTGCCAATCGTGATGGAGCATAACCATATTGCTGCTTGAAGATGCGGCTGAAATGGGTGGGATTCTCAAAACCAAGTGTGTAGGCGACATCTGCCACGGAATAGTTGGACGAGCGCAACATTTCGTGGGCTTTCGACAGCCGCTTCATCCTGATCCAGCGGGCAGGCGACTCGCCATAGATGTCATGGAAGTCACGCTTGAAACTCGACAGCGAACGACCCGAGAGGTAGGCGAGTTCGTCGAGAGAGATGGGCGAGGTGTAGTTCTCCTCCACCACGCGCCTGATATCGGCACGCACGGGATGGCGCAGCTGGAGCATCTGGCGGAAAATGTTCTTCGAGCAGTCCATCACATTGTAAAGCAGTTCCATCACCTTCAGGCGAAGCAGTCCGGGATTGACTTGCGAGGGACTGTTGAAATATGGCGACAAAGACCAGCAATAAGCCACGAGCCTTTCGGACATGGGGGACACTTGCGTTCCGATTTCCTCTGTCATCTGCGGGACATGGACCTGCTGCGACGTGAGGAAATCTTTCAGCAGTTCGTCGTTGATGGCGAAGAGTTGGCTTTCGAAAAGGCCTGTTTCCTCGGAGCCTTGCTTCTCGTAGCTGACACTTTGCGCCCGTCGCAGCAATATCATCTCGTTCTTCCGCACCGTCCACGACTGCCGCCCGCAGGTAAGGTTCACGCTTCCTCCCAGCACCACATAGAGCAGGTGCTGCTCGAGGAAGAAAGTGCCTCGCTCGCCAGCCGTCACGATGCACTGGTCGATGATGCTGCCGCCATCCAAAGTGAGCGAAGATGTGGTGCAGTCACCACTAATCAGAGCCGAAGGAAATTTCGTTATCTTCATTTGTTTTTTCGCTAATCGGGTGCAAAGATACACAAAATTTTCCACAAATCACTGAAATTCGCAATCAATCATACGGATTCCATGACCATTGCATATCCCATTTGTTGCGCTTGCTGGAGATCGAGAGGAAATTGTGTCTCATGTCGGCGTTTCTTTCCTTCAACGTCCCATGTATCCGCCCAATAACGGTTGTAGTCGCGATATTGCAGCGTGTCGAAGCAGAACTGCACCTGTGGCTCATGGCCGAACACATAGCCCGTCCACTGCACCACGGGTGACAACAACGCATCGTAACCACTGCGCCGCATTGCCGGCTCACTCAGGTTCATCGTGACAAGGAATGCTGTACGCACCCGTTTAGGGGCGATAATCTGGTTTTCTCCTCTTTTGAACTGCACGAAAGGATACCATAGGCGTTCCAGAAAACTCCGCAACTGGGCTGTGATTTCAGAGAAATAGATAGGCGAACCGAATGCCACCACATCGGCGTGGGCCACCTGACGGAGCAGTTCGGTGATGTCGTCCTGAAATCCGCATTGCCCGTAGCTTCGGCCGTCTCGCAACTTGCAGGCATAACACTCACGACAGCCTGTGAAGTGGAGGTCATAGAGATTGACCTCCGTGACCTCCACCTTTGCATTGGCCTCACGCGCTCCTTCAGCAAAAGCATGGAGCAACGCTGCCGTGTTGTAGTTTTTTCGGGGACTACCGTTGATGATATAGACACGATTGGCCGCCATTACTTCACGCTGTAAATCTTGCTCACAATCTTCCACACTCCATCCTGTTCAGCCAGGGTGAACATGTCGTTGAAAGTGGTCAGTTTGCTGAACGACGACGAGATGCGGACGAAAGCCACGTTGCCGGCAACGGTCACGTCCTCAACGGTGTAAGTCACCTCCTCCTCACCCGTCTGCTCCAGCACATCGAAGAGTGTGTTGATAGGTACGGTGGTAATCACGCCCTTCTCCACCCACGACATGGTGGCTTCCTTCGTGAATGCTTTCTCGCCAAGTTCGCGGCTTGCCTTGCGGCCTGCCTCTGCATAGAGTTCGATGGCATTCAAGATGCCTTGTACGGTTTGATTCTGATTCATTGTTGATATGCTTTTATTTGTTGAATATTGATTTGACTGTGCCAAAGATGTTGTCGCCAAAGATAGCAACAGTAGGGCGACTGCAAACAATCCCGGTAGCGATTTCATTCATTTGACCGTGTTGGAATTCTGATTGTATGCCTTGGCCACACATTTCCACTCTCCGTCAATCTTCAGGAGCAGAAGAACATCAGTGAAATCGATGCTGCCACCCCACCCCTCTTCGAGCACACGGACAACGGCCAGCGTCTCTTCCAGTTCCAGCACATCGATACGCGTCTTGAACGCCTCTCCTGCGCCCACGGTGTCCACATTGTGGTAGAACTGTTCGATGCTGCCGCGCTCCAGTTTGCCGTTCAAGAATCCGAACAGGCAGGCATCCTCGGTGAACAACTCCTTTGCATACTTGCTGTTGCCCTCGGCAACGCTACGGGTGAACTTGCCTGCAGCCTCTACGACTGCATTGTAATCTTCAATTTTACTTCTCATTTTTAATTATTTATAGATAAACATTCGCTTTAAAAACCGAGTGCAAAATTACAATGGTTTCAGGGAATCCACCTTTCCGTTTGGCTCTTATTTCCTGCAGATGCTGTCCAAGTTGAAGACAAGCACAGCTTAAGCAATGGCTTGTTTAAAATCCACTGCCACGGAAAAGCAACTTGACACTTATCAAGCATCAAATCCAACACACTGAAAATAAATCAATTAAAACACAAACACAATCCTCAATGCTGGAGAACAGGAGTTCCATCGCACGGGAAACATATCTTCTTCACAGCGTGGAAGGCCTCCGGCTCTCCCTCACCTGTCATTTTTTCATCCCAACAAATGCTCAAGCAGAATCTTGACACCGAGGGCGATGAGGACCACCCCGGCGACGACGGTGGCCGTACGTTCGGGGATGGGGACATGGCGCTTGCCGAGGAAGACGCCGAGGAGCGACACTATGAGGGTCACCACCCCGATGCAGAGGACTATCCACAGCACCCCCGCCAAGCTCTCCTGCAGTCCCAGCGTGATGCCAACAGCAAAAGCGTCGATGCTTGTGGCCACACCCAGCAGCATAAAGGTGAGCAACCGCGATCGGTGGACGGAGGGCGGCGAGTCGTCATCCCTGCTGCGCAAGCCGTCAACCACCATCTTGCCCCCGATAATCAGCAACAAGCCGAAGGCCACCCAATGATCCACGGCCTCGATAAAAGCCCGCGCCACGTCGCCTATCAGCGCCCCCGCCAGCGGGAAAAGCCCCTGGCAGAAGCCGAAGACCACGGCCATCAGTGTCCCCTGCCGCCAGCCCATGCGGCTGCGGAAAGCCTCCGTGGCCGACACCACCAGCGAGTCGACACACAAGGCCAGGGACAACGCCAATGCTTCAACGAAACTCATCAAACTTTAAACCTTGAACTTTAACCTTTCATGCGCCACCATGCCCATAGTGTGGCGGAAATTGATTTCGGCCACATGCACCGCGCCGTCGGGACACACCATGAGGTCCACACCGAGGGGACCCCTGTAGCGAGGGACGACGTGGGCTTCGAGCCACGCCTCCACCCTCCGACGCACGGCCATCAACGCCGTGCCGCCGAACTCGGCCTCGATACGCTCGTCGCTCCACGGCAGGTTCTCCTTGTAGACGCCGCTGCCGGTGCGGAAATAGGAGTAGCCCATAAACTCCAGGGGGTCCGTTTCCAAATACTCCAGCGCCAGGTCGGCGACGACCTCGCGTCGAGGCTCGGCGACGACACAACGCTGCGCGGCGACAGTCTTCGCCAGCCATTGGCGGTCGATTTCCGTCAGCGCGCCATGCACCCATCGCAGACCGCGCCCGGCGCCGCTCCACGGTGCCTTCATCACCCAGTGTTCGCGCTGTCGCAGCAGTGCCTCCATCTCGCCGACGGAACACACCTCGCAGCAACCCTCCTGCAGCGGGAGGATGGTGGAGCGGTGTTGCAGTGTGCGGATGGTGGCAATCTCCTCGTCGGAGGGCAACAGAGCCTCCGAAGCTCCGCGCTTCAACAGTTCGTGCTTCACCACGGCATCCCAGCCCCAGGCAACCACGCCCCCGGCTGGTGCAGAAGACTGCCATCGCGACAGAGAATGCCCCCCCTCACTTCCTTCGGGGCAGGACAATCCGACAGAAGGACTGCCCTGCGAGAACAGGGAGCGGAGCATCGGGGGAAGGGCGGGGTCGTAGACCGAAAGGCAGACGGCTCCGGGGTACAACGCCCCCATGACCGCCTGTGCATCGCGCAGGGCAAAGTCGACGGCGGAGCGCGGCGGCACATAATGAACACGACCTTTGGCAAGGCAAAGGTCGTGTTCGGGGTTGAAGATGCAAAGCATCATTGTTGGTTATTCCTGGCGGATTGACTATTTGTTCACCTGGAACTTCTTGTTGCCGGTCTTGAAGAAGTCGGCAATCTGGTTGGCGGCGGCGATACCCGCGTTGATGTTGGCCTCTTCGGTCTGGGCTCCCATCTTCTTGGGGGTGGCGAAGTAGCGGCCCTCGAAAGCCTTGAACTCGGCATCGGCATCGGGCATGATGTCAGTGACATACTTCAGGTCGGTGCGTTCGGCCATGAGTTTGAGCAGGCCGGCCTCGTCGATGACTTCCTTGCGGGCGCTGTTGACGAGGATACCACCATTGTGCATCTTGCCCACGAGGTCGTAGTTGATGCTCTGTTTGGTCTCGGCAGTGGCAGGGATGTGGAGCGAGACGATGTCGCACTGCTCGAAGAGAGCCTGCTGGTTGGCGACAGCCTTGGCCATGCCGGTGGCCTCGATCTGCTCGGCGGTCATGAAGGCATCGTAGGCATAGACATCCATGCCGAAGCCCTTGGCGATGCGGGCCACATTGCGTCCCACGTTGCCGAAAGCGAGGATACCCAGCTTCTTGCCCATGAGCTCGGAGCCACTCTTGCCGTTGTAGAAATTGCGGACGGCATAGACGAGCATACCCATCACCAGCTCGGCCACGGCATTGCTGTTCTGTCCGGGTGTGTTCATGGCGACGATGCCGCGGGCGGTGCAGGCCTCGAGGTCGAGGTTGTCGTAGCCGGCGCCGGCGCGCACAACGATTTTCAGGTTCTTGGCGTGGTCGATGACCTCTTTGGTCACCTTGTCGCTGCGGACGATGAGGGCGTCGGCATCGGCAACGGCGGCGTAGAAGTCGTTCACGTCGGTATATTTCTCGAGGAGGGCGAACTGATGGCCATTCTCCTCGACCACTTTTTTAATTCCATCAACGGCCACCTTTGCAAAAGGTTTCTCCGTTGCTCCGAGAATCTTCATTTTTTTCTTGTTTTTGAATATGGATTTTACCTTCTTCATGAAGCCACGGGCATCATTGACATCGTCTGCAACGACAAACGCATCGAGGATGTCAATGATGTCCATGGCGGCATTGAAGCTTTACTTGTTGGCTTTCTCAAAGTCCTGCATGCACTGCACGAGAGCCTCGACGGCCTCGACGGGGCAGGCGTTGTAGAGGCTGGCGCGGAAGCCGCCGACGGAGCGGTGGCCCTTGATGCCGACCATGCCGCGCTCCTTGGCAAAAGCCATGAAGGCGTCCTGCAGACCCTCGCGGCCCTCGGCCATCACCCAGCAGTGGTTCATGATGGAGCGGTCCTCCTTCTCGGCGGTGCCGCAGAACATGCTGTTGCGGTCGATTTCCTCATAGAGCATGGCGCTCTTCTTGAGGTTGATTTTCTCCATCTCGGCCACACCGCCGATGGTGTTCTTGACCCACTTCAGGGTCTCGTGCATGACGAAGATGGCGCTCACCGGGGGCGTGTTGAACATGGAGATGTTCTTGGCCTCTTCGGCAGCGTGGGTGCGGAAGTCCACCATGGTGGGCAGGGGGTTCATATACTGGCGGTCGGTGATCTTGCCGAGGATGTCCTTGCGGACGATGTAGAAGGTGACACCGGCAGGGCCGACGTTCTTCTGGGCACCGCCGTAGATGAGACCGTACTTCTTCACGTCGACGGGACGGCTCATGATGTCGGAGCTCATGTCGGCGACCAGCATCACATTGTTGATCTCGTCGGCAGCAAAGTCCTTGCGGATCTCGGTGCCGTAGATGGTGTTGTTGGTGGTGATGTGGAAGTAGTCGGCGTCGGCGGGGACGGTCCAACCCTTCGGGATGTAGCTGTAGGTCTTGTCCTCGCTGGAGGCCACGATGACGGTCTCGCCGAAGTTCTTGGCTTCCTTGGCGGCCTTCTTGGCCCACACGCCGGTCTGCAGGTAGGCAGCCTTCTTGTTCAGGAGGTTGGCGGGGACATCCATAAAGCCGGTGCTGGCACCGCCGCCGAGGAAGAGAATCTCATATTCGGCAGGGATGTTCAGCAGGTCGCGCCACAGCTGGCGCGTCTCCTCCATGGTGCGCTCCCAGCCGGGAGTGCGGTGGCTGATCTCGAGGAGGCCGATGCCCGTGTTGTCAAAGTCGCGGATGGCGGCGATGGTGGACTCGATGGCCTCTTTGGGCAGGACGCAAGGACCTGCGTTGAAATTATAAGCGGTCTTCATTGTTTGTTTTTGTTTTAAGTGGTTTATATTTAATTATTTATACATTTTCGTTGTCTTTCGTACAACGCAGCAAAGATATAAAATAAAAACATACTTACCAAATTTATTTTTCCACCCCGCTGTGTTTATTTTTCTTTCCTCCTCCGTGCCGTCCGCCGCCTCCCAACGCCCGGATTGGAAACCAGCACGTTACGCCCTGTTTTTTCTTCGCAACAAACATTCAATGAGCCACTTACGTGAAAAACGAACATGTAACACACTGATTACCAGTACCCTCCACCCACCAACACCGTATGAACACCGTACCAACGCCCTGCCATCTCCCTACCAAGTCCTACCATGGTGGGAGATGATAGGGAGATGGCAGGGCGATAGTTGGGCAACGGCAAGCCCGTGGCCCGGTGCGAAACCGACTTTTTTTTCGCGCCGACAAAATATATTCCCCTTCGTCGCGTTAATACAAATAAAAACATTAGTCTTCCCCTCCGGGCAGGACAATGGAAACAAGGAAAACAGACAAAAACAAAAAATATCAGGACAATGAGAAAACATATCGTAGCAGGAAACTGGAAGATGAACTGCAACTTCAACGAGGCCGACGAGCTGGTGAACGACATCATGAGCAGGCTGGAGGAGGACCAACTCCCCCGCGAGACGCTGATGGTGGTGTGTCCGCCGTTCCCCTACCTGGAGATGACGACAGACTATGCCAACGACAGCTATTTCATGGTCGGAGCGCAGAACGTGAGCGACCGTGAGAAGGGAGCCTACACCGGCGAGGTGAGCGCCGAGATGCTGGAGAGCATGGAGATTGACTACTGCATCGTGGGCCACTCGGAGCGCCGCGCCTACTATGGCGAGACGGACCAGACGGTGGCCGCCAAGGTGGACCAGCTGCTGAAGCACGGGCTGAAGCCCATCGTGTGCGTTGGCGAGGTGCTGGAGGAGCGCGAGAGCGGCAAGCAGTTCGAGGTGGTGCAGCGCCAGGTGGAGCAGGGCCTCTTCCACCTCACCGCAGAGCAGATGCGCGAGGTGGTGATAGCCTACGAGCCCGTGTGGGCCATCGGCACCGGCAAAACCGCCACGCCGGAGCAGGCGCAGGAAATCCACGCCCACATACGATCCCTGCTGGCAGCCAAATATGGACAAAACGTGGCCGACGACATCAGCATCCTCTACGGAGGAAGCTGCAAGCCCTCCAACGCCAAGGAGCTCTTCGCCTGCCCCGACATCGACGGCGGCCTCATCGGCGGCGCCTCGCTGAAGGCCGACGACTTTGTGGCCATCGCCATGAGTTTCTGAACCAACGGTCCCGAACCCACAAAACAGACGGTGTCTTTGCAGTTCGAGCGGTTCATAGCGTCGCGGTTCATGCCGCGCAGCCGCGACGGCGGGGGCTTTTCGGGGCCCTTGTCGGCCATTGCCGTGGCCAGCATCGCCCTCGGTGTGGTGGTGATGCTGCTGGCGGTGTGCATCCTGCGTGGCTTCCAGGGACAGATAGCCGACAAGGTGGTGGGCTTCGGCAGCCACCTGACGGTGAGCAACTTCGCCACCAATCCGGCCTACCAGGAAATCCCCGTGGAGGTGGACAGCGCCCTCGTGGAGCGCATCGCCGCTGTGCCGGGGGTGCGCAAGGTGCAGTTCTTCGCCTCGAAAGGCGGCATGGTGAAGACCGAGGAGCAAATCCACGGCATCGTGCTGCGCGGCCTCAGCGCCGACTACGACACCACCTTCTTCGCCCAGAACCTCGTGGCAGGCCGCCTGCCGGGGAAAAACAAAGAGGTGGCAGAGGAACAGAAGAGCAGGGGTACCGAGGTGATCATCTCCTCCACCCTGGCCTCGCGGCTCCGCCTGTACGTGGGCGACAAGATGAGGACCTACTTCTGGGGAGGCGACACCTACCGCTCCCGGGCTTTCACCGTCAGCGGCATCTACAACACCGACCTCACGGAGTTCGACGAGCTGTATGTGGTGGGCGACCTGGGTCAGGTGCAGCGTCTCAACGGATGGGACAGCACAATGGTGGGAGGCTACGAACTGCTCGTCGACGACTTCCGCCATCTCGACGCCGTGGCGCAGCGTGTCCTCGCCGAGCTACCCTACGACCTCTCGCTGCAGACCATCATCGAAGCCCAGCCCGCCCTCTTCTCGTGGCTCGACCTCCTGAACAGCAACATCACGCTCATCCTCGCCATCATGTGCCTTGTCTGCGTCGTGGCCATCGTGTCGGCGCTGTTGATTATGATTTTCGAGAAGGGACGCACCATAGGCATCCTCAAGGCCCTGGGGGCCACGGACGCCTCGGTGCGTCGCATCTTCCTCCTGAAGGCCTCGCGGCTCATAGCCGAAGGCATATCCATCGGCGAGGGCGTGGCTTTGGCACTCTGTGCGGTGCAGCTGCGATGGCAGGTGGTGAAGCTCGATGCCGAAAGCTACTCGATGAGCCATGTACCCATCGACCTCGACGTGTGGACCTTCGTCCTCGTAGGTGCAGGTACCCTGGCGGCCTGCCTGCTGGCGCTGCTGCTGCCGGCGGCCTACATCGCGCACATAAGCCCCGCCAAGGCGGTAAGAATAGAGAACTGAAAAAAAAATAATCCCACAAAAAAAGCAGACGTCGCAGCCATGAAACAACGACTGAAACTGATTCTGATGGGTCTCACCATAGCCCTGGCGCTCTTCGCCCTGTGGCAGGTGCAACACACCGCCGACCAGGTGCGCGAGAGCGAGGAGGCCAAGATACGCCTCTGGGCCAATGCCATTGCACAGCGCAACCGCATGGCGGAGGCCACACAGCACTTCTTCCACGAGGCCACCATCGACGAACACCGCAAGATGAGGCTCTACACGGACATCCTCCAGTCGTTCAACGACCCCGACCAAAACCTGGACCTCCGCTTCAGCCTGGCATATATCAACTACATCGTCGACTCCGCCCACACCCCCATCATCATCACCACCTCGCGCGACAGCCTCATCACCGTGCCCAAGGAGCTGGCGGGGCAGAAGCTCGAGGGGGCCCTGATGGAGGAATACTCCCAAAATCCGCCGTTCCACTATCGGATATGGGGCATGCCCATGACGCTGTACTACAAGGAATCGCAGTACTACACCCAGCTTCGCCAGGTGCTGACGGGTTTCACGCGGTCGTTCCTGACGGAGATCACGAACAACTCGGTCTTCGTGCCTGTCGTCATCGTCGACAGTTCGCGCACGCGTCCCATAGCCATCGGCAACATCGACTCGGTCGAGGTGTCCAACCCGGCGCGGCTGCTGCCGCGCTTGGAGGCCATGGCCTCGGCCAACGCCCCCATCGAAATAGTCCTGCCCGACAACAGCCACGCCTACGTCTACTATGAGGACTCGCCCTTGCTGCGGTCGCTGCGGTGGGTGCCGCTGTTCTACTTCTTCATTGGCCTCGTGCTGGTCATCGTGGCCTACTACATCTTCCGCACCACGCGCACCATGGAGCAGAACCGTATCTGGGTGGGGCTTGCCAAGGAGACGGCGCACCAGCTGGGCACACCGCTGAGTTCGCTCGTGGCCTGGAAAGACTACCTGCGCGGCAAGGAGTTCAGCGAGGAGTATGCCGTCGAAGTGGAGAAAGACCTTCACCGCCTGGAGACCATCACACACCGCTTCTCGAAGATAGGCTCCGTGCCGGAACTGAAGGAGGAGAACGTGGCGGAAGCCGTGGGGCAGGCCATAGCCTACCTGCAGAGCCGGGCGCCGCGCAAGGTGCGCTTTGCCATGGCATTTTCCGAGGGCGAGACCTTCGTGGCACCGCTCAACAACTATCTCTTCCAATGGGTGATAGAGAACCTCTGCAAGAACGCCATCGACGCCATGGAGGGCGACGGCACGGTGACCATCGCCGGCTCACAGGATGCGCGATACATATATATAGACGTCAGCGACACCGGGAGGGGCATGAGTCCGTCGGTGCAGAAACGCATCTTCGACAGCGGATTCACCACCAAGAGCCGCGGCTGGGGACTGGGACTGCCGCTGGCACAGCGCATCGTCAACCAGTACCACCGAGGACGACTCTTCCTCAAATACTCCGTTCCCGGACAGGGTACAACATTCCGCATCGTACTGAAAAAGAAGTAGCCACCACCTTTTTTTTTCCAGTCCGACGCGGCATCGCATCCGTGCAGCTTCCGCCCCGACAGCCTTCGACCGCTTCAGCACTCCTCGATAGAGAGGCGTCCGTTGCGGAAGCGAAGCTTGTAGGTATGCTCCTCGACGGCGCTCATGTACAGTTCGCCGATGAAATCGTAGTTCAGAATTTCGGATATGGCGATAATCCTGTCGATATCGATGGACTTACGGGTGAAGATGTCGTAGACATTCTTCCTGTGGCAACATATACTCCTGGCAAATTCAGTCACTGAAATGTGCCTTTCTGCCATCACCCTCTTAATCTCTGCCCCGATGTGAACATCCTTGTTGTACTTGGTCATAACATACATTTTGATTGTTGCTTACTCGTTCCCGTTCCCATGGATTTGCGTTTTGGTCTTGCGATTTTGTTTTTTTGACGGTGTACGGCACGTAGTGGTCAAAAGTCAAAAGGATGCAGTGGTTGTCTGTTTCCAGCTTTTTAGTTGTGTTTATAACGGCATTTTTGCAATATTATTATTTTTTTTGGCATTTTTTTTATCGACAGTCACCGAAAATATACCACAACGCGGTCGAAACACAACACTTTGCACCACCCCGCCGATGGTATTTTTTTTCTTCGGTGCAGCACAATATAAGCCCTTCGGCGACGTTATAGAGGAAGTAAAACAGCAAACAACAGACGAAAATACATTATGGCAACTCAAGACGATTTCTTCAAGAAAGTGGTTTCCCACGCCAAGGAATACGGCTTCATCTTTCCCAGTTCGGAGATCTACGACGGCCTGGCCGCCGTCTACGACTATGGCCAGCTGGGCACCGAACTCAAGAACAACATCAAGCAGTACTGGTGGCGCGCCATGGTGCAGATGCACGAGAACATCGTGGGCATCGACAGCGCCATTTTCATGCACCCGCGCATTTGGAAGGCCTCCGGCCATGTCGACGCCTTCAACGACCCCCTCATCGACAACAAGGACAGCAAGAAGCGCTACCGCGCCGACGTCCTCATCGAGGACCACATAGCCAAAATCGAGGAGAAGATTGAGAAAGAGGTGGAGAAAGCCCGCAAGCGCTTCGGCGAGAGCTTCGACCGCCAGCAGTTCGTCACCACCAATGCCCGTGTGCTGGAGCACCAGAAGAAAATCGACGACATCCACGAGCGCTACGCCGACTGCATGAACCGCAACGACCTCGCAGGTCTCAAGCAGCTCATCCTCGACCTGGAGATTGTCTGCCCCGTCAGCGGCACACGCAACTGGACCGACGTGCGCCAGTTCAACCTCATGTTCGCCACGAAGATGGGGTCCGTCATCGACGACAGCGACACCCTCTACCTCCGCCCGGAGACGGCGCAGGGCATCTTCGTCAACTTCCTCAACGTGCAGAAGAGCGGCCGCATGAAGATCCCCTTCGGCATTGCGCAAATAGGAAAAGCCTTCCGCAACGAGATAGTGGCCCGCCAGTTCATCTTCCGCATGCGCGAGTTCGAGCAGATGGAGATGCAGTTCTTCGTGCGCCCCGGCACCGAGCTGGAATGGTTCAAGCACTGGAAAGAGGAGCGCCTGCAGTGGCACCTCACGCTGGGCATCCCGGCGGAAAACTACCGCTACCACGACCACGAGAAACTGGCCCACTATGCCAACGCCGCCACCGACATCGAGTTCCGCTTCCCCTTCGGCTTCAAGGAACTGGAGGGCATCCACAGCCGCACTGACTTCGACCTCTCGCGCCACAGCGAGTTCAGTGGCAAAAAACTACAGTATTTCGACAGCGAACTCAACGAGAGCTATACTCCATACGTCATCGAGACCTCCATCGGCGTGGACCGCACCTTCCTGGCCATCTTCAGCCACGCCCTGAAGGACGAGACCCTCGAGGACGGCACGGTGCGCACCGTACTCTCGCTGCCGCGCCGCCTGGCCCCCTACAAAGCCGCTGTGCTGCCGCTCGTCAAGAAAGACGGCCTCCCCGAGAAGGCCCGCGAAGTGCAGCACTTGCTCATGCCTGAGATGATGGTGCAATACGACGAGAAGGATGCCATCGGGCGTCGCTATCGCCGCCAGGATGCCATCGGCACTCCCTTCTGCATCACCGTGGACAACGACACACTCTCCGACAACGCCGTCACCGTCCGAGACCGCGACACCATGAAGCAGGAACGCGTCGGCATCGACCGCCTCCTCCCCTACTTCAGGGACAACATCTGACCGGTATGCTTTTTGATGACGGGGACCGTGTGCTGACGAACACGGGCCCCGTCAATATTTTCGGCACCTATTTCAGTATCTGTGCCGTGTGAGCCTTGGTGTCCACCTTGCCGATAGCGTCGACGATGATGCCTTGCCCGTCGATGACGTAGGTGGTGCGCAGTGTACCCATAGAGACTTTGCCGTAGTTCTTCTTCTCGCCCCAGGCCTCATAGGCTTCAAGAATCTTGTGTTCGGGGTCGGAGACAAGGTGGAACGGCAGCTCATACTTGGCGATGAACTTCCGGTGCGACGCCTCGCTGTCGCGGCTCACGCCGACGACCTCATAGCCCAGCGCAAGGAAGCGTTGGTAGTTGTCCCTGAGGTCGCATGCCTCGGCAGTGCAGCCCGGAGTGCTGTCCTTCGGATAGAAGTAAAGCACCAGATTCTTCCCGACGAAATCACTCAGTTTGATGATGTTCCCATTCTCATCCGTCCCCTCGAAATATGGGGCCTTTGTTCCAATTTGCAACATGGTATTATCGTTTTTTTGATTATTGTATTGTTCTTCGTTGATTATTGATTCAACGCTGCAAAGATACGACTTTTTCATGAGGTGGAGAAATTAAATCTAACGACCTCTGCAATATATTACGCCTTTGAGCATTATACCATTCAAAGAAGCATAATGGATACAGGCGAAATCATACTCTACCAACCCGCCTCCTCGCTGAAATTGGAAGTCAGTCTCAACGAGGAAACCGTGTGGCTCAACCGTCAGCAGATGGCC
>JAFVAM010000111.1 GCA_017480525.1 Bacteroidales bacterium
CGAAGTTGGTCATCTCCTGGCTGCTGTAGCCGCCCTCGACGAGGTCGGAGGCGCGTTTCATGAAGAGCACACAGGCTATGACCATGCCGATGCCCACAGCGGTGAGGAGGTCGACAAAAACGGTGACGAGGAAGACGGCGATGAGCACTACGGCGTCGGCACGTGGGATTTTGGGCAGGTCGCGGAAGCCCTTGAAGTCGATGATGCCCCAGCCTACGGTGATGAGGATGCCGGCGAGGACGGACAGCGGCACATATTTCACCACGGAACCCAGCCCCAGCATGATGGCCAGGAGCAGGAGGGCGTGGACCATGCCGGAGAGCTGTGTGCGTCCGCCGCTCTTGACATTGACGACGGTGCGCATGGTGGCGCCGGCGCCGGGGAGGCCGCAGAAGAGGCCCGCCATGGCGTTGCCTATGCCCTGCCCTATCAGCTCGCGGTTGGGGTTGTGCTTGGTCTTGGTGATGTTGTCGGCCACGACGGAGGTGAGGAGGGTGTCGATGCTGCCGAGGCCCGCGAGGGTGAGGCCGGGGATGACGGCGGAGGTGATGATGGCGCCCCAGTCGAGTCCCGCGAGCGACACCTGGCTGTTGGCGAAGAAAGGCATGGGGAGGCCGGAAGGTATCTCGCCGATGGTGGGCACACCCTCCATATCGATGAAGAGCGACACCACGGTGACCACGATGAGGGCCACGAGGGTGGAGGGGACCTTCTTGGTGAGCAGGGGGAAGAGATAGATGATGGCCACGGTGGCGAGGCCGAGGATGAGAGCCGTGGGCGAGGTGGCGCCGAAGGCGGCGGGAAGCCCTGCGAGCTGGTCGACCATCGAACCGCTGCCGCTCTGCCCCACGAGGGGATAGAGTTGCTGGAGGATGATGATGACACCGATGCCGCTCATGAATCCGCTCAGCACGGGATAAGGGATGTAGCGCACGTACTTGCCGAGTTTGATGATGCCGAAGAGCACCTGGAAGAGGCCGCAGAAGAGGCCCGCCAAGGCCATGGAGACGAGTACCGTGGAGAGGTTGCCGGAAGAGGAGGTGAAGGCGCCGGTGATGAGGGAGGCCGTGATGACGGTCATAGGCCCCGTTGGGCCGGAAATCTGGCTGTGGGTGCCACCGAAGAGGGCGGCGAAGAAGCCGAGTAGCGTGGCCCCGACAAGGCCCGCGTAGGCGCCCATCGAGGCACCCTCGGCGCCGATGCCCGAAAAAGCCTGGATGCCGAAGGCCAGTGCCAGCGGCAGCGCGACGATGCCGGCGGTGATGCCGCCGAAGAGGTCGCCTTTGATGTTCGAGGTGAGGTTCATGGTCTATATCTGTGTTTACGATGTTGTTGTTGTTCTCATTCTTGTTTCTTCACTCTTCATTTTTTTCCAGCTTCGCTGCGTTTCGCAAAAGATGGTGTCTTTTTTTTCGCCTTCGGCGGTGAGGCTGACGCGCGCTTTGTCCTTCATTCTTCGTTCTTCATTGGTTAAAGAGGAGGTAGGCGGCGGAGACTGACAGGACTCCGAGGCCGGCACCGCCCAGCACATCGCTGGGCCAGTGGCGGTTGTTGTACATCCGCATGAACCCCACGAGCATCGCCACGCCATAGCTGGCATAGGTCATCCAGGGATAGCGCTTCCCGTATTCGCGCCGCATGATCTCGGCGCCGGTGAAGGCCGAGAAGGTGTGTCCGCTGGGGAAGGAGGTGTTGGCGCTGCCGTCGGGGCGCTCGGTTTTGTATAGAAGCTTGCCGGTCTCTATGGCCGCGAGGCCGATGAGGTAGCTGCAGGCGGTGAGCAGGGAGAGCTGTGCAATGCTGTGCTCGCCACGCACACCGCAGAGGTTCAGCACGAAGGGCGTGGCCGACGGGAGGAACTGCATGTAGTCGTCGATGTGCAGTTTGTGAGTGGCCCTCATGTTGAAGTTGTCGTAGAGGTCCTCTTCGTAGGAGTGCAGTTCGGGACGCATGGAGACCAGCGCGGCGGCGGAAAAACCCATGGCGCCGAGCAGCGGCTCGTGCTTGGGGAAGAGGCGGCGGGAGTTGTGCGACGCCGTGTCCCATTGGGCGAAGAGCACGGTAGGACAGAGCAGGCCGAGGATGAGAAGGAGAGAAACCTTCATAGCGTCAGCCTCCCTTCTTTCATGACGGGCACCACAGGGCATGTGTCGAGGCAGAAGGCGAAGCGCACGTCGGCCTCGGCGCCGAGATTGCAGAGCCGGTGCACATGCGAGGCCTCGGCGCAGAAGGCCAGGGGGTCGTGCTGCGCCTGACGCCAGAGATGCAGGGCCATGCGGGCTGCATCGCCCACGGGATCGGCCTGGCAGCGTTCGATGACGGCACCGGCCACAAGGGTGTCCTCAAGGCAGAAGTCGCTCTTCCATCCGCTGCATAGAATCACCGTGTCGCGGTTTTCCCGGCACAGCCTGTCGCAGAGTGCCGTGAGGTTGGCAAAGGCACCGACGAGCGTGAGGTCGGCATCGGCGGCGCGGAGGATGGCCACGGTGCCGTTGGTGGTGCTGTAGGCCAGGCGCACACCGTGGAGGTCGCTGCGTAGGTATTCCGTCGGCGAGTTGCCATACTCGGCGGCGAGGCTGCTGACGTGGCCGTCGGGCACGCCGACCTTGCTGCCGTTGCGCTCGGCGGCGATGAGATAGCCTTGCCGGCGATAGGACGCCAGAGCCTCGAGGCTGTCGAGCGGCACCACCTCGCTGCAGCCCGCCTGGAAAGCGGCGCAGATGGCGGTGGTGGCCCGCAGCAGGTCGATGGCCACTGCCGCATGGCTGGAGGTGATGGTTCGGTAGGGATAGAGGGCTGGAGAAAGCGATAATTCAGTTCTCATGGTCGCTGCGTCAGTCTGTTAGTTCGGTCTTTTTCAACTCCACACTGCCGTCGGGGTGTATCTGAAGGTTGAAGTATTCGGGATGTGCCGGGATGTAGCGTTCTGTGGAATGCTGGCGGGCGCGCTGGCCGGAGGGGAGGTCCTTGAGGACATATTGGTTCAGCGTCTCCACCAGTCGGCAACGCTGGGCGGTCTCGAGGTCGCAGTCGTAGCGCTTGGCAAACTCTTCGTCCTCCTTCAGCGGGACGGGGTTGCCCTTGAAGTCGGTGGCAAGGGTCTTGCGGGCTGTTACGGAGACATGGAGAAGCTCGTTGTTGCTCTGCGCCGACCGCAGGACATATTCGGCCTCGACGGTCCAGCTGTTGGCAGTGCTGGCCCAGCCGTTGATGGTGATGAAGAGGATGGCGTCGATGCCGAGGTCGGTGTGGTAGTCGGCGACGGACTCGTTGCGGAGCTGCTTGCCGCTGCGCCACTCTGTGGCGGCGATCTGCGCCGACGCCAGGGGACCCGGGACATAGTAGCCCTTGTATACCAGCGGGTCGGAGGCTGTGAGGAAAAGTTGCTTGGAGGCTATGTTGAGCGAGAGGTTGAAGAGGGAGTCCTCGACGGTTCGCAGGGCGCGGCGGAGGGAGAGGTCGTTGAGGGGCGCCACATAGATGACCTGCGGGCGCTCGGTGTAGATGGCGCTATACTGGGCCAGCCGCTTCTCGCTCTTGCACGAGACGCAGAGCGTCAGCACGGCCACGAGGCCCACTATGGATAGTCTGTTTTTCATGGGCTTCATTTGTTCTTTTTTTGTGCCTCACGCTCTTCCTTGCGTTGGCGTGCACGTTCCTTGTTCTGTTTTTCGCGTTCCTTGCGTTGCTGCTTGCGCACTTTCTCCTGCTCTTTCTTCTGACGTTCGCGCTCCAGCTTGTCCTGCTTCCGTTTGTCCTTGACGGCCTGTTTGGCGGCGGCTATGGAGTCGGCCACCTGCTGCTTGCGCAGGGATTCCTCGGCCTGCTGCTGCGCCAGGAGTTCGCGTTTCTGGTTGGCGGTGAGTTCGATGGGTGTCCGCACGGAGTCCGCGGGGGTCTGCATGCTGATCCAAAGGGTGTCTGTGCTGTCGATGACGGGGGCCACATAGGGCAGCGGCTGAAGAGCCTTCAGGGAGTCGTAGGCCCAGCCCGCAAGGGTGGCGAGGTTGGCGGTGTCGCGCGGGGCGGCAAGGGTGTCGCCGAGGAGGTCGGGCATGAGGCGCTGCTTGATGCGCGTCACCATGGCGCGGCTCTCGGGGAAGGCCTTCATCTCGGCGTTGAGCATGCGGCAGGCGGCGCCCTTGTGGCCCATGAGGGCCAATGTGACGCCATATTCGGCATACATGCCGGGATGCAGGGTGTCGGCTTTCACGGCCCCGTTGATGGCCTCGCCGTAGGCCGTGGCCAGCTCGTGGAGGCCGCCATAGGTGGGATAGGTCTGATAGCGCAGCACCTCGGCACGTGGCATACCCACATATTCGCCCGAACAGGCGGCCAGAAGGACGACAAGCGGCGAGAGGACGAGGAAACGACGGCCGACGGCGGCAAGCCGCGACGCCCGTCCAGGTCTGTTGTCCCGAAGCCTTTTCTTCATTCTCTGTTTCTTGTTTTTTTGTTGGTGTCTTTCGCCCGAAAAAAGAAAGGAAGAATAGCCAGGGCCTGTAAGCCGGGTTCTGTAACCCGTTGGGGTCTACTATCATCAATCTCGAACCGCCGTCGCCGACGGTCTCTATCGACCTACCCTCCGGCACCAGCCTTGCGGCTGTCGGGCGAGCCAGCCCGAGAATGGACATGCCAGTATACTTGGTCTTTCAGCCCATGAGGCTTGCCATCGTGGCCGTCGCCGGACCACGTCGTGGGCTCTTACCCCGCGCTTTCACCCTTACCGCCCGCCGAGAAGGTCGCCCCTCACGGCGCGGCGGCGGTTTGCTTTCTGTGGCGCTTGCTATGGCCGCCGGGTTACCCCGACGGTCTCTTCCCGTTAGGAAGCATGGCGGCTCGTGCTGCCCGGACTTTCCTCCCGCTGCCTCGACGGCAACGGGCGATAGTACGGCCCTCGCTATTGTCCTTTTCTCTCTTTTCTGGCTGCAAAGATACGCATATTTTTTGGATTACGCGCACATATGAATATAAAATATTGCCGACGGGATGCCGTCGGCAATGATTTTGTGTCAGTTATGCCTCTTTCGCGGTGTCAGCGCACAATGACCACCGTGCCTTTTTCCTGACGCGGACGGTTGTCGCTGTCGCGGAATTTGGCCACCCAGACATAGGCGCCCTGCGGCATCTCGCCGCCGTTGCCCGTGCCGTCCCACTCGAAGGCGGGGTCGGTGCTGTTGAAGACCTGGCGGCCTCCACGGTTGAAGATGACGATGCGGAACTCGCTGACTTCAGAGGTGAACTTCACTTTGAAGGTGCGGTTTTCGTCGACATCGCCCGACGGAACAATGATATTGGGTGCCCACATGATGTTGTCGTAGTGTACGGGGCGCGAGGAGGGGTCGCTGCCTTTGACGGAGGGGGCGTCGTCGGTCCGGGTTCCGGGATGCTGCGGCTCGGCGGCTTCCGATGCGGCAGGCCGCACTTCGGCGTTGGCGACGGGAGAGGCCGCCACGGAGGGGCTGGCCGCCACATTCTGCGGCTCTGCCTCGGGTGTCGGCACGGCGACAGCAGCCACCGAGGGCTGCTGTTCGTCGGAAGAGCGTCCTTCCACGGCGGCGACAGGGCGAGGCAGCTCCTCACCCGCCTCGCCGGCGAAGGCTGGCTCGGCAGCCACGGGAGCCATGGGACACACCTCGGCGGTCGGAACCACAGGACCTTCGGTCGAAGGCTTCTCCTGCACCACGGCCAAAGGCTTTTGTTCGACGGTGTCGGTCTGCGGGCCGACAGCCGACACCACCCATACACCCACGGCGGCGGCAGCACAGAACGCTCCTATGCCTCCGGCCACACGGGCCATCCGGCGGCGGCGCACACGGCGTTCAATCTTCTCGAAAAGCCCTTCGTCGGGCTGTACCTTATAGTCTTTCAGATTCTTCATTGTCATCTATCGTAGTTTCTTATCTATTCTTATCTTTTCTCTGTGAGGAGTGTCCTCAAAGCGGCGCGGGCCTTCGACAGGGTGCTCATCACGTTGTTCCGCTGCACACCCAAAGCCTCGGCAGCCTCTTCGGAGGTGTAGCCTTCCACATCCACGAGGTTGAAGACAGCCCGCTGGCTTGGCGTGAGCCGCTGGATGGCCAACACGATCTCTTCGTTGGCAAAGGGGTCGACGGGGAGCGTCACAGGTTCCATACCCATGTCTTCCATCAGTCCCTCGGGACACTTGCTCCGCAGGTGCAGGAGACATTCGTTGACCATGAGCTTGTAGATCCACTGCATCAGTCTCTCAGGGTCGCGAAGTTCTTTCAACCGCTCAAAGGCCTTCACGAAACCTTCCTGCATGACATCCTGCGCGTCTTCGCGGTTGTGGCAGTAGCGCATACACACACCCAAGGCCATGGGAGCCGCAGCTTCGTAGAGCTTTCGCATCGCCCTGCGGTCGCGGCGACGGCAGTCGGCCACCAGTTGTGTGTATTCTCCTTCCATTACACCTTAATGATACAAAAAAGGGGCAAAAATTTCCACATTAACACTATTTAACATTCCACAGCCTCTTTTTTCGCCACTGCGGAGAGGACTTCCAACACGTCGCCATCCACCCGGAAGCGCACCTCGAAGCCGCCAAAAAGCATAGCGTAGACACGCGTGGGGTCGTCTTGATAGTGAGGGCGAGGGTCCTGCGCCAGGGACTGACGAAGTCCGTCGCGAAGCGCGGAGGGGACAGCATCGAGACATCCGCCATCGACAACCTTCAGCACCGCGCCCGGGGCGCCGACAGCGAAGCCGCTGCGGGCATCGGGATGGCTGTCGGCATAGGGCAGGTAGGGCTTGATGTCGTAGATGGGGGTGCCGTCGACAAGGTCGGCCCCCTCCACAGTCAGCAGGGGGCCGTGCTGCGGGTCGAACGACACACTGCGCAGCCTCACCGACGAAAGCCCCACGGCATTGGGACGGTAGGGGCTGCGTGTGGCGAAGACCCCTACCCTCTTGTTGCCGCCGAGCCGTGGAGGCCGCACGGTGGGCGTCCAGTCCGTGTGGCCGTTGAGGTGGAAGCCCCAGAGCAGCCACACATAGTCGAAGCCCTCCAGCCCACGCACGGCTTCCGCCACGCGGAATTGAGGTTCGAAGACCACCCTCCCGGTGCTGACGGCAAGCCCCGCCTGGCGCGGCACCCCGAATTTGGTGGTGAAGGGGGTTTCGATATGGGCGATTTGTTTCAGGTTTAAATCCATGAATGTTTTTTTTGGTCGGCGTCGGTGAAGACGCAGCATGCTGCTTCTCTACGAGGGACAGGAGTTACACAGGCATCATTTCTGGCGGTTGTGCCAGAAGGTGAGGAAGTCTTCTTTGTTGCGGACGAGGAGGTTGGGGGTGTCGAGGCCGTAAGGGCAGTGCTTGACGCAGTGGTTGCAGTGGAGGCATCCGTCGATCTTCATCATCTCGCGATACCAGCTCTCGGTGAGGTAGACGCTGTGCGGGGCGCGGCGGAGGAAGAGGGACATACGGTTGCAGTCCTGAATCTGTATGCCCGCCGGGCAGGGTTGGCAGTAGCCGCATCCGCGGCAGAAGTTGCCGCTGAGGTCGCGGCGGTCCTTCTCGATGACGGCGCACATCTCGTCGGTGAGGCGCGGCGGATTATCCTGATAGGAGAGCCACTCGTCGAGTTCCGTCTCCTTCTGTATGCCCCAGATGGGAGCCACATCATATTGCGCCAGCCAGGCGTAGGCCACGTCGCTGTGGCTGATGAGGCCGCCGCTGAGGCCTTTCATGCAGATGAAGCCCATGCCGACGTCGAGGGTGCGGCGCACGATGTCGTGGTCGGCTTCGGAGGCGAGGTAGGAGAAGGGATACTGGAGGGTCTCGTAGAGGCCGCTGTCGATGGCTTCGATGGCCACACGCTGCCGGTGGTTGGTGATGCCTATATGGCGCACCTTGCCTTGCTGCCGGGCTTCGAGCATGGCCTCATAGAGGCCCGCCCCCTCGGTGCCTTCGGCCATTCCGGGCTTGGGGCAGAAGGGCAGGTTGTGGAACTGGTAGAGGTCCACATAGTCGGTGCGGAGGTCGCGCAGGCTGGTGTGGAGGTCTTTCCAGAATCCTTCGACGGTGGTGGCGCCGGTCTTCGTGCTGATGACGACATCGCTGCGGCGTGCGTAGGCATCGGGCTCTCCGAAACGGAAGGCGGCACCGAGCTTGGACTCGCTGTCGGTATAGAAACGGGCGGTGTCGAAGTAGTACATGCCGCCGTCGAAGGCACGGCGGACGAGGCGGACGGCGTCGGCCTCGCTGATGCGTTGGATGGGCAGGGCGCCGAAACCATTGCGGGGGACAACGAGGCCGCTGCGGCCGAGGGTGATTTTCTCCATGTTGCGTATTTTTTTATTGTATTTTTCTCTGGGGACAGATGTGGATTGTGTTGATTGGACAGTTTGTGTTGTTTTTTTTTATTTTTTTTTAATAACTACAACTGCAAATCACGGTTTTTATTGTGCCGGAGAGGAGATTTGTTGCGGGCGGCGGGGGATGATGGAGAGAAGCCAGCGGTGGAGGTGGTCGTTGCGGAGGACGCCGTGTTCGAGGCGTTCGTAGGTGAAGGCGCAGCCTTTACGGTCGACGAAGAGGTTGGCGGCGGTGACCCAGCAGCCCGGGGCGCCTTCAGCCACACGGATGAGAGGCTCGCGCCCGCCGAGCATGGCAGCCACCCAGCAGTGGAGCACATTCTGTCCGCGGAGCCATCGCACGGTGCGGCGGCGGCGCATGACATCCTCGCCGGGGCGATAGTAGCCCAGCCCCTGCCGCAGGTCGCGCAGCACCTCGTCCTGCAACTCCACATAGCCTTCTTCCGCCAACCGGCTGACCATGAGGTCGACGGCGTCGAGCAACTCCGATTCCACAGGCCGGGCGGGTGAAAAACGCAGGTCGGCATAGGCTGCCCCCGCGGCCCACGATTTGTTTTTTGCACCACCGAAATGTCGTTTTCTCACCTCGTGGTCCACCACGGCGGCACGGCGGGAGAGGAAGGCGTCGATGGCCTCGACGCGGTCGAGGCAGGCGGTGCCGAAGTCGATGTCGTGGTGACGGTCGGCGGCGGCAAGGAGGAGATGGCGCTGCTCGCCATAGTCCTTGCCGGCGTCGACAAGCGAGTGCGCAAAGGCGGCGGCCAGGGCGCTGCCACCCATGCCGCCGCTGGCGTCGACAACGACGCCGCAGCACTCTTTGAACCACTCATTCAACGACATAACGCAACATTTCCTTTGAAAGTGGAATGGGGATTTCTGTTTGCAAAATTAAACAATAAGCGCCTACCGAAAGAGAAAAGATTTCAACAAAATATCAACAGAATAACACCATAATAACACCACACCGAACACCACAACGACACCGCGTCCGCACACGGAAATCGGGCAAGGAAAAGGCCTCTATCTTTGCCGACGGAAAAAAGGAAAACGAAACATCATGTCTAATCAAAAAAAGAAACTATGAAAAAAGAAGAAATCCAACAGATTTTGAAGGCCCTGGAGCTGGACTATGAGGCCGAGCCGACACTCATCTATGTGTTCTACAAGCTGCCCGACGGGCGGATCGACAATTTCAGCATCAGTGTGCGCCATGGGGGCGCCATGAGCGACGACCAGATTGAGCGGCTCATGAGGAGCGAGTACCCCGCCTCGCGGACTGCCAGTATGGTGGGCGTGGAACGCCCGGAGGTGGAGGTGGACAGGCGCAAGGAGTGGATCGACACCGGCGAGGTGTGCAGGTGGCTGAAAATCAGCCGCAAGACACTATGGCTTTGGACGAAGAAAGGCCTCTTCCATCCCTCTCGCACCGAGGGACGACTTTTGTACGACCGCTACGAGATAGAGGAGGTCATCGCATCCAACATAGTGTGCGAAAACGGGCGTCTGGACCACCGCGGTCAGAGCCGGTAGGGCCTGTTTCTTTCGCTTACTTTCCGTTACCTTCGGTTACAAAAGGTTTACTTTTGACGAGGTAACACATTTCGGACCGTATATTGTCATTGTCGTCGCGACCGACAAAACAAGCGCCTCCCCCGACGGTCGGCCAACCGCAGGAGGTAAAAACAAAAAAACATTCACGAACCTTTAAAAACAAAAAAAAGTTATGGCAAAAATCAATTTAGGGATTCTTGGTGGTTTCAATGGCAAGGTGGGTACCGTTGTGGGATCGTTCTGGAAGGGCATCCCCGTGATGCGGGCCTATGTGCGGAACATCCGCAACCGCGACACAGCGGCACAGCGCCTGGTACGTATGCGCTTCGCCCTCCTCGGCGAGATGACCTCCGCCTTCAACGGCGCCCTCCTCCTGGGGCTGAAGAACACGGCGGCACGCAACAAGATGACGGAGGGCAATGTCTTCGTGAAGCTGAACTGGGACAAGGTGACGGTTTCGGCTGACGGCGTCTCCAGCGTGGACTACGCACAGATGGTACTCTCGCAGGGACCATTGGACAACGTGCTTTTCGGCTCCGCCCGTTTCGACACCCCCTCGCAGGTGGACATCTCGTTTGGCGCAAACGACGACGGTGACCGCTCCGATGCCGAGGACAACGTCTATGTCTTCGTCTACAATCCCGAGAGCAAGTCCGGCAGCCTCTCGAAGGCTGCCAAACGCGGCGACGCCACGATGAGCATCAAGGTGCCCGCGCAGTGGAACGGCTCGAAGGTGCACATCTGGGGCTTCACGGTGAGCAACGACCTCAACCCCGTGAGCAGCAGAAGCACCTACATCGGCACCGGCACCATCGGCTGACGCCCCACCCATGAGGGTGCATGACGCACCTTCGCAGCCCCGGCCCTCCCAAACTGTCCCCTGGGAGAGACCGGGGCTTTTTCTTTTTTCTGTACTTCTTTGATATGGGGTTGGAAGGACAATGCCTTTCCAAGACACAGGGATGCGGATCAGCCGTAAGTAGAAGGCACAAAGAAAAAGGGGTCTCGGCTGTTGCTTCGACCCCTCCATATCTCAAAAAATCAACTAATTAATGTTCATTGTATACACCTTGCCTCGGCTTAACGTCACCTTGCTGGTAGTCTTTCTTGAACCAGACGTACCGTCCGTGAGTTTCGTGCCAATATATATATCAGTAGAAACATTGTCCTTAGCCAACGGGACTATGGCATGCCATTCATAGCGTCCAGGATTATCAGCGCCAGTATTGACGGCATAAATAAAACTACCCGACCAATATGCACCCAATCCATCATCTTCGGGTACGGGGGCAAACATTTCCGTACCCACATTAGACATTGTAGGGGCAGCACCGCTCTTTGGTGTGACCGATGCCGAATTGACTATCAACTCATCGTCGAGCGCCAGATAAAGTTTTTCGATATTTTTTCTCGTTGTGTAAAAACGTATAATCGCAAAAGTCGGATACATTGTCACAAGGCTGTCCGTTGTACGACCTGCCAACACAATACCGGTGTTGTAATAGTCAAAATCGCCAATCAGCGTCGCTTCAGACGTGAAACGCACCTTATACAAACCAGTCGAAGCGTTGTATGACTGAATGCGTGCCGGAGACTCGCAATAAAGGCACGAGAAACCGTTACCCAACAAGGTGTCGTGGGTTGCATTGGTCATCGAGCTGGCCGTTCCCTGGGCAACCCACTTGTTGTTCTTCCTCCTCAATGTGAAGGGGACGTTGTTCACATAGATAACATCGCCCTCCTCATAAATCAATTCCTGATAGGAATTGTTCGTAAAGATAGATTTTCCACCATTTTCCTCCTGCATAGGAGCCATTTCAACCAAAAAAGAAGTTGACGGATCAAAGTCATCTTCCACTTCCTTTTCTCCGCAGCTGGCGAAAAGCGCTATGCTACATGCCAGTGCCATAATGCTAAAGATATTCTTTTTCATCGACTTCTTTTTTTAAAACCATCCACCGGTCTCCGTGTTCGTCCAGCCGGTAGACGAGATACTTCCACCATCCGTAAAATGTCCCGCAGTAAGATCGCCGTCGTCGTTCACAGCAGACCTTTGCCCATCCTTGAGCATCATCTGAACCTCCTGTTCGATGCCCCAGCCGTTCCACAGGTTTGCTTCTCCCGATGCGGCAAAGCCCCGCTCCATGCGGAACTCCACGACTGTGAGCTGTGGAGACTCGTAATCTTTTTTGTTTTTATTCATTTCGCTTTTCAGTTTTTTTTCGTTCTTGTTCTTTCGCTTTTTGGGTTTAGTACCATTTTCATCATCTTTCTTGCATCCCCCACCTCTTTTCCTTCCACCTATAAATCAACGCTATACACAAAAACAAACGTTTTCGCTCTTTCAATTCCAAAGTGCAAAGATACAACTTTTTTC
>JAFVAM010000112.1 GCA_017480525.1 Bacteroidales bacterium
ATGTCTCTGTTTTGCCATAATATTCTGTTTTATTGATTATTGTCATTTTTATAACCCCCTTGCCGGCAGCCTCTTGGAACGACGCCGCCGGCACGCACCTCCGCCCCTATCCGATGCTCCCGAGAACTGCACACATATAAATATAAGGCCTGCGGATGTTACCCTCCGTTAAAAAAAGTTAAAACTTCAGCCGCACCCTTCCGCCACCACGGCACACCGCTGCCGAACCCTCTGCCTACCAGCACCGTACCTTCTGCCTGCCAACGCCGTCCATGGGCGGACATGACACGGCGCAGATGCGGCGGTGGGACGGCGATGGGACGGTGATGATACCTCTTCGACGCTGGTTTACAGCTGTTTACATACAGACAAGACACATAAAACAATGAAAACGTGGCAGATATGTCTGTCCCAAAGCTGTCGAGGGACAGCGGTGGAGTTTTTTTTTTGCCGAATGTGAAAGATTTTTGTTCCTGTGTGGGGAAAAATGTGTATTTTTGCAGCCTGTATCGACCGAAGGAAAAAAATATAAACACACAAAAAGAATGATTATGAAGAAGTTTGCATTCGCATCTCTTGCCGCGCTGCTGATGCTGTCCGGCTGCAAGACGAACAACAACCAACCCACCGAGCCTGAAGAGCAGGACGGTGCCACGGTCTACGTGACCCGCGACATCAGCCCCGAGGCGCTGGTGAAAATCTACGAGGCGCTGGGCGTGAAAGCCGAGGGCAACGTGGCCGTGAAGATCTCGACCGGCGAGGGCAGCAACCCCAACTACCTGAAACCCGAGCTCATCCGGCTCCTCGTGGACAACGTGAACGGCACCATAGTGGAGTGCAACACGGCCTACGGCAGCGGTCCGGGCAACGAGCAGGACGAGCGCACCACCTCGGCCAACCACTGGAAGGTCATCGAACGCCACGGCTTCACGCCGCTGTTCCATGTGGACATCATGGACGAAGAGGGCGAGATGCGCATTCCCGTGCGCGACACGACGCACATCAAATACGACATCGTGGGCAGCCACATGGCCGGCTACGACTTCATGATTGCGCTGAACCACTTCAAGGGCCACCCCATGGGCGGCTACGGCGGAGCGCTGAAGAACCTCAGCATCGGCTGCGCCAGCGCCAACGGCAAGGCCTACATCCACTCCTCCGGCAAGATGGAGCAGCTCGACATCGCCAAGCTGTGGACGCCCGAGTTCATCGGCAACCAGGAGGGTTTCCTCGAGAGCATGGCGGCGGCGGCACAGGCCGTGACCGACTATTTCCGCGGCAAGAAGGGCATCGTGTATATCAACGTGATGAACAACATGTCGATCGACTGCGACTGCGTGGACCATCCCGAACCCGTGAAGCTTGAGGACTACGGCATCCTGGCCTCGACGGACCCCGTGGCCCTCGACCAGGCCTGCATCGACATCATCAACCAGCAGCAGGTTTCGGCCACCAACGACCCCACAGACCTCCTGGGCCGCATCGACAAGCAGCATGGTGTCCACACCATCGAACACGCCGAAGCCATAGGCCTCGGCACCCGCAAATACCACATTGTCAGCATCGACTGACGGGAGGCTTCGCCTCGCCGAAAAACGCATAAGGGGCGCCCCGCACGGGGCGCCCCTTATGTGTCTCATGAATCTGGCAGACGCTTCTATTTCAGTTGCTTGAGAATTTCGAGCGTCTGGTTCCAGAACATCTCGACGGTGCGGATTTCAATCTTCTCGTCGGGGCTGTGCACACCGCGCAGCGTGGGACCGTAGCTGATCATGTCCATCTTGGGGTATTTCTCGCCGATGAGGCCGCACTCCAGGCCGGCATGGATGGCGCGGACCACGGGTTCCTTGCCGTACATCTTGCGGTACACCTCGACGCCCACCTTCAGCACACGGCTGTCGGGGTTGGGAGTCCAGCCGGGGTAGCCGTCGCTGTGGGCCACGCGGGCGCCTGCCAGGCGGAAGGTGGCTTCGAGCTTGGCCGCGGCGGCCAGCTTGGCGCTCTCCACGCTGCTGCGCTGGCTGGTGGCGATGCGGATGACGCCTTTGTCCATCTTGATGCTGGCCAGGTTGGTGCTGGTTTCGACGAAGTTGTCAATCTCGCGGCTCATGGCCAAAACGCCGTGGGCGCAGGCGTAGACGACGTTGACCAGGCGCTCCTGGGCCTCTTTGTCGATGACCTGACGGGGCATGTCGGCCTCCTTGACGGCGAACGCCATGCCGGGTTCGGTGCTGCGGAACTCGAACTGCATGGCCTTGCCCATCTTGGTGGCCATGGTCTTGAAGGCGCGGACGTTGTCCTCCGGCACCAGGACGAGGGCCTCGGCCTCGCGGGCTATGGCGTTGCGCAGGTTGCCTCCGTCGATGGTGGCCATGCGCATGCCATGCTTGTAGGTACCCTCCCAGAGGATGCGGTTCAGCAGCTTGTTGGCGTTGGCGCGGCCGCGGTTGATGTCGTCGCCGCTGTGGCCGCCGACGAGGCCGGAGACCTTGACGGTGAATGCCTTGCAGCCCTTTGGCGCCGCAACGTTTTTGTAGTCCATCTCGGCCACGGTGTCGATGCCGCCGGCGCAGCCGATGCAGTACTCGCCTTCGTCCTCGTCGTCGAAGTTGAGGAGCACCTCGCTCTTCAGCCAGCTGCGGCTAAGGCCGTTGGCACCCGTAAGGCCCGTCTCCTCGTCGACGGTGACGAGGGCTTCGAGGGCGGGATGCTGGAGCTTGCTGTCCTCGAGGATGGCGAGGATGGCGGCCACGCCGATGCCGTCGTCGGCGCCGAGGGTGGTGCCGTCGGCGGTGAGCCAATCGCCGTCGCGCAGGGGCTGTATGGCGTCGGTCATGAAGTCGAACTGCTTGTCGCTGTTCTTCTCGCAGACCATGTCCATGTGGGCCTGCAGGGCCACCCAGGGGCTCTTCTCATAGCCTTTGCTGGCGGGCTTGCGGATGAGCACGTTGCCGAGCTTGTCGCTCTTGGTCTCCAGGCCGTGGTCCTTGCCCCACTGCACGAGCCACGCCGAGATGCACTCCTCGTGCTTCGACGGCCGCGGTATCTGCATTATCTCGCCGAACCAGTGCCACACACGCTCCGGCTTCAGCCCCTTGAGGGCGTCCTGACTGTTTGTCTGATTGATTGCTTGAGCTTTCTTTGCCATAGATATTGTGTTTTTGTAGATTTCCGACTGCAAAAATACACATTTTCACGCACATGGCAAAATATATTTTCCCATGTCAGGAAATATTAGTATTTTTGCATCCAAAATTTGATTGAAACAATGAATGGATTGACACCTCATATAGTGCAATACCAAGGTTCCAAAAGGTTGCTCGCCCCTCAAATATTGCCGTACCTTCCCGGCAATTTCTCAAGACTGGTAGAACCCTTTGCGGGGATGGCAGCCATCACTATAGCTGTTGCGAAAAACGAAATGAGTGATTCTTTTGTTGTGAATGACATCAATGATGCATTAGTCGGGATTTTGAAGCAGGCCATCAATGCTCCGAATAAACTATATGAAGAATATGTCGATGTTTGGTCGGCCCAATTCAATTATCCAGAAGGCCATGTAGCCCATTTCTATAAAATTCGCGACGAATATAATGCAGGCGACTCTGCTCCAGCCAAAATGCTTTACCTGTTGGCCCGATGTGTGAAAGGGTCCGTTCGATATGGCAGCAATGGTAAGTTCAATCAATCGCCTGACAAACGAAGAAACGGGACATCTCCCAAGACCTTGAAACAGAATATCGATGCCATCTCTTATTACCTGAAAGGCCGTACCGCGTTTTATTCACTTGATTATAGAGAAATTCTCAATAGGACCCATAAAGGCGACATCGTCTATATGGATCCTCCGTATCAAGGTACATCCAACGTCAGGGACAGCAGATACATTTCCGGTTTGGACTACGAAGAGTTCGTTGAGTCGATAGACAGGCTGAACGCAAAGGGTATAGACTTTCTCATCAGTTACGACGGCTCCTGTGGCGATAAACAATATGGACGCGAATTGCCCCCGGAGCTTGGATTAAAGAAGGTTATGCTAAATGCCGGATTGTCGAGCCAAAGCCTCTTGCTTGGCAAGAAAGAGACCACCTACGAGGCTTTATATATCAGCCGGGGATTGCAAGCAAACATTCCATCAGAAAAAGTTTCTCACAAAAAACAAATGCAATACTCCCTGTTTGATGCAGTAGCCGTATGAAATATTCGAGAGAAATATTAGACAAACTCGATTCCGTAACTGCCAAACGTCCCAAAACGGTAATTCAACACATATTGGAACATGGATATGTGACAACCGAGGAACTGGAGACCCTATACGGTTACAAACATGCTCCACGTGCGGCACGCGATGTCAGGGAACAAGGCATACCGCTGAAGATGTACCGCGTCAAATCTTCCGACGGACGCAGTATAGGTGCTTACCGTTTCGGGGACTTGTCACGGATAGGTGACAGTATATCAAAAGAGAATGGCAGAACTGTATTGTCCAAAGCATTGAAATCAGCCCTCATCGAAAAGTATGGATCCAAATGTTTCATATATTCCCAACCGTTGGATGAACGGCTGTTGCAGATAGACCATCGTATTCCCTATGAAATAGGAGGTGAACAGAATGACAATATTGAGCATTACATGCTGCTGTCCCCTTCTGCCAACCGTGCCAAATCGTGGACATGCGAACATTGTCCGAATTGGGAAAAGAAGGACCCGTCGTTCTGCGTAGGCTGTTTCTGGGCATATCCAGAAACACATACACATATAGCAGGGAAACAACAACGCCAAATAATAGTCTCATTCACAGGAAACGAAATCGAAGATTACAACGGGCTCATCAACCTCGTCGGAACAGAGAACGCAGAACTGACGATAAAACAACTGATTCATCAGTATCTTCCCACAGAGGCTGACTGCAAAACTATACAATAGACGGATTATCAGTTGTTGCATCCACAACGACTAACTTTTTGCGGACTGGCAAAATTTATTTTTGCCGGTCCGATTTATTTTTGTATCTTTGCAGCCGATTTCGGAAGGAAATCGTCGAAGCGTTATATCTTCGTCTTGCGAGTAGAAACGTGAGAAACTTCTATGATATGCAAGGATGGTATGACGGTTCGCGTGTATTAGCGTGGACTGTTTCCAATTCTTCATATCAAGGTAATTCTCACGACCTCTACTCGGAGAAAGGTGTACGGTGCCACGCTTCTATTTTAACCGCTCGACGGGGTACGGGAGAGCATAAAACTGACGAACCGACAGTAAAAAACGGCAGATTGTTATGAACGAATATGTACAGAAGTTTCTCGAAAAGCGCAATGCCGAGAAAAAAGAAGAGCAGCGTAAGCAAATACTGAAACTGATTAACGACCTCCGCATCGGCGAAAGGGAATACCCTGAGAACTCAGACTACAACCGTGACGACTATCCTTATTGGGATCCCGACAAAGGTAAACATTACCGCTATAACATTGGCGAAATTACAGATGAAGAGTTCAAACTGTTGATTGAGGGCAAAAAAGATGAACCCAAATACGTCGAAGAGCCGGAACGTAGCGGCTGGTACACGTTTGCAAAAGTAATGATTATCCTCGGTGGCATCGCAGTCGCGATTACTCTCATTGCTGTGCTTGCAGATGATTGGCACCGCAACTGGACTCCGTTCTTCATTGTGCTTGGTGGATATTTGATGGAGCTTGGATTCTGGGCGATAGTGCAGCTACTCGCTGGCATCAAGCAAGGTGTGGACACCTTGTTGCAAAATACGAAGAAATAGTTTCAGTCCGTGTAATGATCTCCGCATATATGTGGGAGTGTTGTAAGCGCTGCAAAACGGTCGCGCATCGATGCAATCAGATAAGACGGCACTGTAAAGGTGTTTTGCAATGATGCGAGGTCATATTGCATGAATGAGGTTAGGGGGGG
>JAFVAM010000113.1 GCA_017480525.1 Bacteroidales bacterium
GAACTCAAGACAATGAAAATGAAAAGCGAAGAGTAATCGGAAAGGAGGCATCCTCCGCCCCAAAAAAACATTGGCTGACATGGTACAATGACCGCGTCAGCCAATTCTTCATTCTTCACACCTTATCCTTCAATCTTTTCGCGGAGAGACAGGGATTCGAACCCTGGGACCAGCAAGCTGGTCAACGGTTTTCGAGACCGCCCCGATCGACCACTCCGGCATCTCTCCTCGGGCGTCTTCCTCGCTCGGAAAACGGCTGCAAAATTACAAACAAAAATCCACATGGCAAAATAAAAATGTCGGAAATGCCTACGAAATTTCCTCAATGGGCTGTAAACCAGTGGCAAATTTCTTTTTCCCTCATCCCCCTCCATCCCTTTTTCGCTGGCCCCCTGCCTGCTGTTTTTTTCCACATGCCGGTCCATTTTTGCCCACTCGTCGGCGCTGCGCTTTCCCTTCCTGGAACCCGAAAAGTGTAACAAAATTACCACACTTTGTTTAAGTGACTGTCTGATAGGTATTAACGACATACCATCGCCTTACCAAGTCCTTATCAACTCCTACCCAACTCCTACCATGGTAGGACTTGACAGGGGGTTGGTGTGGTGAAAACAGGTACATGACAGGGGGCGGCGGGCAGGGGAGGGGCGGGCGTTTGGCATGTTTATTGTTGGGGAAAGAAAAAAAACTGCGCCGAATGAAAAAAAAGTTGTATCTTTGTTTGTTTTCCCATTCCTGCAAGAATGGGGCAATGATTTGATTAATAATAGTATATATATAAATATTAACTGAAACATGGCTAATTTTTTGACCAAACTGTTCGGAAACAAGAGCCAGCGCGACCTGAAGGTCATCAAACCCTTCCTCGACGCCACTCTGGCGGTGTACCCCGCCATCGAGGCTCTTTCGAACGACGCCCTGAGAGCGAAAACCATTGAATTCAAGGAACGTATTGCCAAGACCGTGGAGCAGGAAGAGGCCGAGCTGGCCACCCTCCACAGCCGCATCGAGAACGAATACGACATGCCCGTCGATGAAAAGGAGAACCTCTACAAGCGCATCGACGAACTGGAAAAGACGGGCTACGACAAGACGCAGAAGGTGCTCGATGAGATTTTGCCCGAGGCCTTCGCTGTGGTGAAGGAGACCGCCAAGCGTTTTGCACAGAACGAGACGGTGGAGGTTACCGCCACAGACCACGACCGCGACCTCGCGGCTACGCACCCTTCCATCACCATCCAGGGCGACAAGGCTTTCTACAGGAACCACTGGATGGCCGGCGGCAACGAGATCACCTGGGACATGGTGCACTACGACGTGCAGATTATCGGTGGCGTGGTGCTCCACAGCGGCAAGATTGCCGAGATGGCCACGGGCGAGGGCAAGACTCTGGTGGCCACGCTGCCTGTCTACCTCAACGCTTTGCCCGGCAAGGGTGTGCACGTGGTGACCGTCAACGACTATCTGGCCAAGCGCGACTCCGAGTGGATGGGTATGCTCTTCGAGTTCCACGGCCTCAGCGTGGACTGCATCGACAAGCATGAACCCCACAGTGTGGAACGCCGTCGTGCCTACGCCGCCGACATCACCTACGGCACCAACAACGAGTTCGGTTTCGACTACCTGCGCGACAATATGAGCCGCAACCCCGAGGAGTTGGTGCAGCGCGGTCACAACTATGCCATCGTCGACGAGGTGGACTCCGTGCTTATCGACGACGCCCGTACCCCCCTCATCATCAGCGGTCCCACGGGCAAGGGCGACGACGAGCAGGAGTTCTACCGCTTCAAGCCTACCATCGAAAAACTCTACAATGCCCAGCGTGTGCTGGTGACACAGTATCTCTCCGACGCCCGCAAGGGCCTCAGCGCCAAGCCCGACGCCAAGCCCGAGGAGGAGTGCGCCAAGCAGTTGCTCCGCGCTTATCGCGGACTACCCAAGAACAAGGCCCTTATCAAGTATCTCTCCGAACCCGGCGTGAAGAGCATCCTGCTGCGTACCGAGAACTTCTACATGCAGGAGCAGAACAAGAACATGCCCATCATCGACGAGCAGCTCTATTTCGTCATCGACGAGAAGAACAAGCAGGTGGAGCTGACGGACAAGGGCATGGAATTCCTCACCGACCTGGGCGAGGATCCCAATTTCTACCAGCTTCCCGACATCGGAAGCGCCATTGCCGAGGTGGAACACAACGCTGCCTTGAGTGACGAGGAACGCGCCGCTGCCAAGGACAAAATCTACAACGACTTCGCCATCCAGAGCGAGCGCGTCCACACTGTGGATCAGCTGCTGAAGGCCTACACGCTTTTCGAGCGCGATGTGGACTATATCCTCACCGAGGACAACCAGGTGAAGATTGTCGACGAGCAGACGGGCCGCATCATGGAAGGACGCCGTTGGAGCGACGGACTGCACCAAGCCGTCGAGGCCAAGGCGAACGCCAAGGTGGAGGCCGCCACGCAGACCTACGCCACCATTACGTTGCAGAACTACTTCCGCATGTACAAGAAACTGGCGGGTATGACGGGTACGGCCGAGACCGAGGCCGGCGAGCTGTGGAACATCTACAAACTCGATGTGGTAGTCATACCAACCAACAAGCCCATCGCCCGTGTGGACATGGACGACATGGTCTACAAGACCAAGCGCGAGAAGTTCAAGGCTGTCATCGACGAGGTGGAACGTCTCATCGGCGAGGGACGTCCTGTGCTGGTGGGTACCACGAGCGTCGAGACATCGGAACTGCTCAGCAAGATGCTTAAAATGAAGAAGATTTCGCACAACGTGCTGAACGCGAAGCTGCACCAGAAGGAGGCCGACATTGTGGCCCAGGCCGGTGAGCCGGGGCGTGTGACTATCGCCACCAACATGGCTGGTCGTGGTACCGACATCAAGCTCAAGGGCGATGTGCGCGAGAAGGGCGGTCTGGCCATCATCGGCACCGAGCGCCACGAGAGCCGCCGAGTGGACCGCCAGCTGCGCGGCCGTGCCGGCCGTCAGGGCGATCCGGGAAGTTCGCTTTTCTTTGTCTCGCTGGAGGACGACCTGATGCGCCTCTTCGGTTCCGAACGCATCGCCTCGGTGATGGACCGCATGGGTCTGCAGGAGGGCGAGGTTATCCAGCACAAGATGATTACCAAGCAAATCGAGCGCGCACAGAAGAAGGTGGAAGAGAACAACTTCGGCATGCGCAAGCGACTGCTGGAATACGACGACGTGATGAACAACCAGCGTACCGTCATCTACAACAAGCGTCGCAACGCACTCTATGGCGACCGCCTCTCGATAGACATCAGCAACATGTTCTACGACACCTGCGAGCTGCTCTACAGCGAAGGGAGCGACTGGGAGGAGTTCAAGCTGGAGGTGATCAGGGTGTTTGCCCACGAGGTGCCGATGAGCGAGCAGGAGTTCTTGTCGCTGAAGCGCGGCGACGCCATCCAGCTGCTCTATGAGCAGTGTTTCAATGCCTACAAGGAGCGTATGCAGCGTCTATGCGAGCAGGCATGGCCTTTTATCAAGAATATTGCTGAAAACACGCGCTATATCAATGTGGCGTTCCCCATCACCGACGGCAAGAAAACGCTGAACACGGTGGTGCCTGTGAAGAAGGCCTACGAGACCCACGGACGCGAGGTGCAGCTGAGCATCGAGAAGGGTATTACGCTGGCCATCATCGACGACCTGTGGAAGGAGCATCTGCGTCAGCTCGACGACCTGCGCCAGAGTGTGCAGAACGCCGCCTACGAGCAGAAGGACCCCTTGCTCATCTACAAGTTTGAGAGTTTCAAGCTCTTCGAGCAGATGCTGCTCAACATCAACCGCGAGATTACCAGTTTCCTGAGCCGTGCGCAGCTGCCTATGCCCAAAGAGGAAGAGGTGCGCGAGGCGCGTCAGCCTCAGGCCCCGCAAAAGGGGCTCCGCGCCGGACGACAGAACGACTTCGACCGTGCCGCCGCCCAGCAGCGCCAGGCCATCGACCAGAGCAGCCAGCAGCCGCAGAAGGTCATGCCCGTGCATGTGGACAAGAAAGTGGGGCGCAACGACCCCTGTCCCTGCGGCAGCGGCAAGAAATACAAGAACTGCCACGGCCGCGACGTGGCGGAGTAGGAGAGGGTACGCTCCTCATGCAACTGAATCCCCCTGCACCGTTGTCGATGCAGGGGGATTGTTTTTTCGGGAAAGTTTCTTCAAAAATGGAGGGAGCGGCTTTCTTTTTGTCGTTCAGCGGCGGTGTTCTTTCGAGAAGGTGTAGTGGCGTTCGAAAAAATGCAGGGATGGATTTGGGGCAATTTCGCTGGGGGTGAGAACAACGATGCGTCCGTCGGCCATGTGGCAGTGCAGGAAGAAGGCATAGCCTGTGGGGTGGCCGAAAGGTATTCGATGTCGGCCCAATTGAGGCGGATGTGGTCGACGTTGGTTTTACGGTCGCGGTCGATGACTTTGGCCGGCTCAGAGTAGTCGAGGCCCTCATCGTTCAGCACGATGCTCTTGCCACGCAGCTTGCTGATGTCGGCCAATGTCACGAGGGCAGAGGTGTCCAAAGCGGCACAAATGCAAATCCGATCATTCGAATCGAGGGCGGTGTCCAGATCTATGGCAATGCCTATACCCAGCAGGACAAA
>JAFVAM010000114.1 GCA_017480525.1 Bacteroidales bacterium
CCAGACCTTCGGTGACATGGCTCGTAATCATCCGGGCACTCTCCTCGTAGTCCAGTTCCTCGTGCGGGTTGAATCCGCTTGTTTGATTCTCTGTGAAATAGATGGGGTTCGCCACCTTGCCGATGTCGTGGTAGAGCGCCCCCACCTTCGCCAGCAGCACGTCGCCGCCCAGTTCGCTCACCAGGTCCTCCACGATGTTCGCCACCTGCATCGAATGCTCGAAAGTTCCTGGCGCCCTGCGGCTCAGTTCGCGCAGCGCCCGGTTGTTCGTGCTGCTCAACTCCATGAGCGTCAGTGCCGTTGTCATGCCGAAGAGACGCTCGAACAGGTATATCATCGGGTAGGCCATCAGCGTCAGCAGTCCGTTGAGGAAGAACATCAGGTAGCGGTCCATCTGCAGGTTGCGCAGGCTTGTGTCCTGACTCAGCACACCTGCCGTGTAAATCAGCGAGTAGCTCGCAAAAATCACGCCCGCCACGACGAAGAACTGGCTCCGTCGCTCCAGGTCGCGCGTGGCGATGATGCTCATCATGCCCGTCACCAGCTGGTAGAAGATGAATTCGAAGGCATTGGGCACCAGGTTGGCCAGGATGATTGTCGTCGTCAGGTGGATGTACAGGGCCGCACGCATGTCGAAAAACACCCTCATCAGGATGGGCACCACGCACAGCGGCACCAGCAGCACCCAGTCGGGCGCATACCACAGCGACAAAGCCACAAAGGCCGACATCAGCAGGATTACCACCAGCACGAATGTCACCTTGCGGTTGTCCTCCAGAATTTCGTGGCGCGTATTTTTCAGGAACATGTATAGGGCCACGAAGGCAATCAGCGCCAGCAGCAGCTGGCCGCCCATCTGGCCCCACATGCTGAAGCCTTCGGAAAACCTGCGGTCGTTCTCCGCCTCCAAGGCCTCTATGCGGCGGCCCCGCTCTTCCGACACCATCTCGCCCTTCCTCACGATAATCTCGCCGGCCATCACCATCTCGCTCTCCCACCTCAGCTGGCTCAGGCGGCTCTCCATCTCCAGTGCCGTCCGGCTGCGGTCCAGCATCAGGGTGGGACTCATCAGGCTGTCTATCAGACGCTCCATTCCTCGCCATTGGCTGCTCTCCACACGTTGCATCAGTTCCTCGCGTGTCACGAAGTCTCCCATGCGCCTGCCGCGTCCCACGTTGCCTTCCAGCACCACCACACGGCGGTCCTCCGTCAGCCGTCCCCACTCGTTTCCCTCGGGAGTCTCCATATAGCCCACGCCGTACACACTGTCCATGAGCCGTCGCAGCCCCTGTGGGAGGACCTCTGTACCCGCCTGCCGCTGGGCTGTGACGTCGTTCTTTCTGTAGTAGAGTATCGCCTCGCCGCGCTCCCGAGCCTCCTCTTCGGCCACCTCCTCCACGCTCTTCATCACGGCAAAATCATACGGCGCCACAAGGTCGCTCCCTCTCCACACGGCGCCAACCTTGTAGTCGTAGTGGTCGCCCTTGCCCTCGTGCGGGAACATCGCCACGATGGCACACGACGTCACCATTATCGCCACAATCTTGTATATCGTACCCAGCCGCTTCACCGTCGCCGCCAGCACCACATCCGCCATGCCGCCTTTCTTCATATAATCCTTTGTTTAGGTATAATGTTGTTTTTTATTCTGTTTTTCCCCTCGTTGCCCGTCCCTCGTCCTTCGTCCCTCATTCCTAATGTCTTACTCTTTTCTTCCGCGTATATGAAAAATGCAAAAATACAACTTTTTCCCCACACCCCCAAAAAAAGTTGTTCCGCCCCTCCTGAAAGCCCTCCGAAAACCCCCAAAACCGTCTTTCTCCTAACTGCCTATAAACCACCTATCAACGCCTTACCAACTCCTACCCAACTCCTACCGTGGTAGGACTTGATAGGGTGTTGATAGGGTGTTGGCAGGGGGAGGGTGGGGAGAAAAAGTTTTTTTGCAGGGCGACACAATAATTGTCTTTTTTTTGTGTTATGGAGTGAAATAAAGTTGCTCGGGAAGGTACGAAAAGGACGGAGAAAGAAGGGGATGGATGTCGCAGGCGGCGCCTCGCGGAGCGAAGTGAATGGGAGAGTCCAAGTGATTGAAAATAAAAACAATAAAATAGACCGAATTATGAAAAAAGTGTTTGTTCTTGCTGCCGCGGTGCTGCTGTGCGCCACAGGCCTCCAGGCCCAGAATACGTTCAAGGGCATTGTGAAGTATAAGGTTGCGTCCACGGGTACCGTGGCGATGCAGATTCCTGACGAGGTGGCTGTTGCCGAAATCAAAGTGAGTGGCAACGACCTCTATACCAAGAGTCCTATCTTCCTTGGCGGCATGGGAGCCGAGTGCATCGTGGTGAACAATCTCAAATCATCCTCGTGCATGAACCTGAGCCAGCTTCTTGGATACCTCCGTTCGCAGGGTTCCGAGTTCACCTACGAGGGCGACGGCAAGATTATCGTCAAGAGCGAGTCGAAGCCCGAGGATTTCGACTCCCTGTCGATTGTGGACACCGAGCCGGGCCATTTCTACTACGAGTATGTGGACGGCGAGACGAAGACCATCGCCGGCCAGACGGCCTACAAGATGGTGCGCCACATGTATGACGAGGACGGCCAGGATCACCAGATGGTGATGTGGTATTCCAAAGAGATTGGCCCCCAGATTAATATCCTCTTTGGCGGCATCAAGGGCATGCCTCTCGAGTGCACCATCGAGCAGGGCGAAGGCAAAGCCATCACCTATACCGCTACCGAGGTGGTGAAGGGCAAGGTGAAAGAGGCCGACTTCCTGCTTCCTGCGGGCTATGAAACGCTGAGCGACGACGATCTGACCGAGCTGTTCACGCAGCTGCAGGAGGAAATCGATCTCCTTCAGGGCGAATGAAAAATTTGAGATACAAGAAATCGAAAAAATAAACGGAGAGAAGAAAAGTGGCCGCAACAAAAAAGAAGGCAAATAAACCCAAGAAAGGCAAGCCGCAGACCAAGAAGAAGTCCGGCGGCTTTGCCGCTTTTGTGAAGAGCAAGCGTTTCGCGCACATCCGTGGGGCGCTGTATGTGATGTTTGCTTTTTTCCTGCTGGTGTCGCTGGCGGGCTATTATGCCACCGGATGCGACCCTACGCGCCACTGGCTCAAAGCCCTCGGATATGGCACGGCGGAGTTCTTCGCCGTGAAGCTTTTCGGCATCGGCAGCCTCGGCTTTTCGCTGCTTTTCTTCGTCTATGGCATGAGGCTTTGGGATGTCCGTGTGTTGCCGTGGTGGAAAACCTTCGGAAGCACTGTCTTCTGGATGTTCTGGTTGAGCCTCACGCTGGGCTATGTGGCCGTGAAGTGGCTCTCGGGAGGAGTGTCGTTTGAGCAGTATGCCGGTGTCGGGCTGACGATGGCACAGCCGCTGGAGGCACTGATGGGGTGGTGGACGCTGGTGCTGCTGCTGATGCTGGCGGTGGCTGTGCTGGTCATCGTCCACAAGATGGAACTCCCGAAGGTCGACTTCAAGAAAGCTGTGGAAGAGCTTGAAAATGTGGCCACCGAAAACAAGAATGATTATAGGAAAGAGGACATCAAGGCCAAGAGTCCGCGTTCCCAGCGCAAGGCAGCGGACGGCGATGTGATAGACCTGAATGCCGAGGATGAGGCTTCCGGCGCGGAAGAGGAAGAAGACGAGGGCGCGGACTTCGACGAGGCCGCGATGAAACTCTTCTCCCGTCATCCCGGCGACGAACACAGCGAGGCGGAAACCGACGACGGAGAGGCCGACAATGCGGAGGAATCACCGGTGGTGGAGAGCGAGCCTGCATTCAACATCGACGACGAGTTTGCCCGCATCAACGCCAAGGCGCGTGGCGAGGCCATCGCTGAATCCGGATCCGCTGTCGAGAAGGAGGATGAAGAGACTTCCGACGGCGTCACATTCACCATAGAGGGCTTCGACGACAGCACCCCGCTTCCCACCGAAGAGACGCCTGCCGGAGAAGTGGAGGAGCCTCTCGGCGCGGAGTGTGACGAGAACGGTGAACCTCTGGACGAAGACGACTATCGCCGCCACATCGGTCTCGACGAAGCCTATGACCCGCATCTGGACTTGGGCGACTACATCATGCCCGACACGTCGATACTTGAAGACTGGGAGACGGCGAATGTGAGGGTTACGAAAGAGGAGTTGGTGGCGAACAAAGACCGTATTGTGCAGACCCTGAAGGATTATGGCATCGAGATTACCGATATCAGCGCCATTCCCGGGCCGACGGTGACGCTATACAAAATCAAGCCAGCCCCGGGTGTGAGAATCAGCAAAATCAAGAACCTTGAGGACGATATTGCCTTGAGCCTTGCGGCTTTGGGAATCCGCATCATCGCCCCCATACCGGGAGAAAGCAACGTGGGTATCGAGGTGCCGAATGCCAAGCCTCAGATTGTGGCCATGAAGACCATGCTGGAAAGCGAAGCCTTCGAGAAGGCCCGCGAGAAAATGGAACTGCCCATTGCCTTCGGAAAGACCATCAGCAACGAATGTTTCGTGACCGACCTGGCGAAGATGCCCCATCTGCTCATGGCTGGTGCCACGGGTACGGGTAAGTCGGTGGGTCTGAACGCCGTGCTGGCCAGCCTGCTCTACACCAAGCACCCCAGCGAACTGAAAATGGTGCTCGTGGACCCGAAGAAAGTGGAGTTCAGCCTCTATTCGGCATTGGAACACCACTATCTGGCCAAGATGCCCGACGAGGAGGAGGCTGTCATCACCGACGTCAAGAAGGTGGTCCGGACGCTCAACTCGCTCTGCATTGAGATGGATTCGCGCTACGACCTGCTGAAGGCCGCCAAGGTGAGAAAAATCACGGAATACAACGATAAGTTCTGCAAGCGCATGCTCAATCCCGAGAAGGGACATCGATATCTGCCGTATATCGTGGTGGTTATCGACGAGTTTGGCGACCTTATCATGACGGCCGGCAAGGAGGTGGAGTTGCCGATAGCACGCCTGGCGCAGCTGGCACGAGCCGTGGGCATCCACCTGATTATCGCTACGCAGCGTCCCACAACGAACATCATCACGGGTACCATCAAGGCCAACTTCCCGGCCCGTGTGGCTTTCCGCGTGACGAGCGGCATCGACTCGAAGACCATCCTCGACACCGGCGGTGCTCAGCAACTCATCGGTCGAGGAGACATGCTCATCTCGCTGGCCGGCAAGGATATGATACGCCTGCAGTGTGCGTTGATTGACACGCCGGAAATCGAGAAACTGGTGAAGTTCATCGGCGACCAGCGTGGCTATCCCGACGGCTTCGAGCTGCCGGAGTATCTGGACGAGAATGAAGAGCCAAACAAGGAGTTCGACGCCAAGCACAAGGATGAGTTTTTCGAGGATGCAGCGCGTCTGGTGGTGGCGAGTCAGTTTGGCAGCACGAGCCTTTTGCAACGCAAGCTACAGCTGGGCTACAACCGAGCCGGTCGCATCATCGACCAGCTGGAGGCCGCAGGCATCGTGGGACCAAGCAACGGCAGCAAGCCGAGAGATGTGCTGGTGCACGACGAGATGAGCCTGGAGGGTATTCTGCGCAGCCTTTGAGGAGAAAACCTGTGCGGGCTTCGGGGAAAAAAAACAGGAGTAAACAGGACCATTAACAAATAGAAAGTTGAAAAATGAAGAAGAAGTTTTTAGCCATAGGGATGCTCTGCGTGGCGGGACTGGCGCTGGCGAGCGGATGCTCGAAGGAGAAGCGTTGCCGCTGTTCGGTGCTGCATTCGACCAAGGTGCGTGTCATCACGATTGAGTCGGGCAACTGCGAGGACCTGCGCATGCTCCGCTACCACACGGAGCTTGACTCGCTGCGCATCGATTCGCTGATATGTACCGACCACGAGTTCGAGATAGACAAATGACAATTAATGCAAATCGTTTTTTTCTGCGGGCTGAAAAGGTGAGAGGCGCAGGCCACGAACCCAGGACGGAAAAAATGAGGAATGAGTTTCAACGATAGACGAAGAATTTTTTCTATGAAAAAAAGAGTGTTAATGACAGGCGTGGCCGCGGGAGTGATGCTCCTTGTGGCCTGCGGCAAGGAACACCAGTGCAAGTGCGTCACCACGGATGTACCCGACGACGGAACCCTGAAGGTGCTTGTGATGGACGGCTCTATCTCCTGTGACGACATCAAGGAGATGGCTTTTGAGGAGCATGTGACGTCCGGGGGCGGAAACCGTCTGAGAACGGTTGATGTTCACCAGGTCGAATGCCGTTCGTATGGCGAATGAAGCCGTGGTCCCGGACGGAAAAGAGCGACGGCGAGGAATCGTTGTCTGGGCGTTGCGCCTCGTCCTGGGCGGAGTGTTCCTGCTCTCTGCCCTTACAAAGCTTGCGGGCATAGACCAGTTTGAGCTCTATGTCTATTCCTATGGTTTCTTTTCCCTGAATACGTGCTATCTGCTTTCGCGCCTTTGCATCGCAGCCGAGTTGGTGGTGGCCTTGGCTACATGGCTCGGTGCCTGGAAGCGGGCGGTGCGCCTTGCCACATTGCTGCTGCTGATTTTCTTCTCGCTGTTTCTGTGCTATGCCGCCTTGATGGGCAGGGATGAGTCGTGCCAGTGTTTTGGCCAGCTGGTGGATATGAACCCTGGACAGTCGCTCCTGAAGAACGCGCTGTTGCTGCTGCTGGTGATGGGGTATTACCGAATGGTGCCGTATGAGGGCGGCTCGAAGGTAGTGAGGATTGTGGCTGTGGTGGGCGGTGTGCTGCTTGTAGCAGTTCCGTTTGTTGTGTCGGTTCCCGACAATTGGCTCTTCGGCTCCCACGAGGAACCCTATGGCAGAGAGGTTCTGGCCGAGGCGGTGTCGGACGGTGGCGCGTTGGCTGCCATGGAGGTGGGGAACGGACGCCGCCTGGTGGCTTTTGTCACTCCGCAGTGTCCGTATTGCAAACTTGCGCGGCAGAAGCTTGACGCGATGGCGAAACGGCATGGAATCGAGAGCTGCAAGGTGGTGTATGTGGAACCGGCGGATATTGGAGAGCGGCGGTTTGTGGAAATCACCTTCGGGGCACGTCCGCTGATGATGCTGATGGACGGAGGCCGGGTGGTGAGGACATACCATCTGCGCAATGTCGACGAGGACGAGGTGGTGGAGTTTCTGTCAGGAGAGAGTGCCTGTGGAGACCGTTAGCCACTTTTTTTTGCCAAAACAAAAAAAAAATGTAAATTTGTGTCTCCAAAAATGGATGTATATGGAGTGGAAAAATTTATCAATCAATATATTAAATTAATCATCTTTTAAAACAAAACATTATGAGTGGTTTCTTTGGCATCGTTTCCGAGCGTCCTTGTATCACCGATTTGTTCTACGGAACAGATTATCATTCCCACCTTGGCACCAAGCGTGCCGGTATGGCCACCTTTGACAATGGGCAGGCCCACCAGAACATCCACAACATCCAGAATTCGCATTTCAGACCCAAGTTCTCGAAGGACTTGGACGAGATGAAAGGCGATGTGGGCATTGGTGTCATCAGCGATACGGAGGCACAGCCCGTCATGGTGAACTCGCATCTCGGACGCTGGGCCATCACCACGGTGAGCAAAATCAACAACATCGAGGAACTCGAACAGGACTGCCTGAACCGCCATCAACAATTCACCGACCTGTCACGCGGCAAGACCAACCCGACGGAACTTGTGGCGCTGCTCATCTCGCAAGGGTGCGATTTCGTGGACGGTATAGAGAATGTCTACCGCCGTGTGAAGGGTAGTTGCAATATGCTCATTCTCACGCCCGACGGCATCATCGCGGCGCGAGACCGCTATGGACGCACTCCAATTGTCATTGGCAAGCGAGGCAACGACTTCGCGGTGGCGAGCGAGAGCCATTCGTATGTCAATATGGGCTTCGAGACCCACTATTTCGTTGGCCCAGGTGAGATTGTCAAGCTGACACACAGCGGAATGGAGGTGTTGCGTCCGGCAGAGAAGCAACTCCAAATCTGTTCTTTCCTCTGGATCTACTACGGCTACCCCTGCACCGAATACGAGGGTATCAACGCCGAAGAGGTGCGCTATAACCTGGGTCGGATTATGGGCGAGCGCGACGATGTGCAGGCCGACTTTGTGAGTCCCATTCCCGACAGCGGCATCGGCATGGCTCTTGGCTACAGCAATGGTCGTCAGATTCCCTATAAACGTGGCCTGTTGAAATACACGCCGACATGGAGTCGCAGTTTTATGCCTGTGAACCAGGCAGACCGTTTTCTGGTGGCTCGCATGAAACTCATCCCGAGTCGTGCAGTGTTGGAAGGCAAGGAGGTGGTCTTCTGCGACGACTCCATTGTCCGCGGCACACAGCTTCGCGACAATGTCAAAATGCTTTATGACTATGGTGCAAAGAAGGTCCATGTACGCATCAGCTGTCCGCCGCTGGTACACGGATGCACGTTCCTCAACTTTTCCGAGTCGAAGACCGACCGCGAACTCATCACGCGTCGTGTGATAGAAGAGCTGGAGGGTGGCACTATTCGCAACTTGGAGGCCTACCATGATGCCACGACACCCGAATATGCCCGCATGGTGGAGGTGATTCGTCAGCATGTGGGTGTCGATACGCTGAAATTCAATACGGTAGAGGACGTATGCAACGCCATTGGTCTGCCCAAAGAGAAGATATGCACCCACTGCTTCGACGCCTCGTCGTATGGCGATTGACAACGAAACAACAATGACTTCCCGCGCATGAAGAAAATCTTCCAGTTACTCGTTTTCCTACTTCTCGGCTTCCACGTTTGTGCGCAGAGAGGCGATTCGCCTGTTGTCATTTCTGTTGCCGACATACTGCCGAACTATGGCCTCGACCCCACCATGGTGGACGACTCGGCCTATGCGATGCACTACCTGGACAGTCTGCCACAGAACTACGTCGACTTGACCAACTTTTGTGTCTCTGTCCGCACCAAGGCGCAACGGGTCATTAACTCGATAGAGAATGATTATGACCACCGCGACAGCCTGGTTTGGATTGACTCAAATACGGTTCTCTCCGACTATTCCATTTATGAATACCGCCTGCGTCGGCTGGCCGACATCATGGGACGTATGAGCATCCGCTACAGTCGCTTGGAACAGCAGAGGGTCGAGGCGGAAAAAGAGGCTGCTCGCCAACGCGCCATAGAGGAGGCCGCCCGCAGACAGAAGGAACGAGACAAGGAGGCCGCAGACCTCAGGGGGAGTATCGACCTGCACCACAGGTCGATTATCAGTGCCTGCGACGGCATGGGTATCCGTGACAAGGTCCGCATCAAGGAGCTGAAGGATCTGTACTATTCTTACCTCATGGTCTACAACAAGTACGACCTCTCCACGGGACACGCCACGCCGGAGTCGATAGCCCAACTCGACGAACTGAACGCTTTCCAAAACGACCTCCTCGAGAATGTGCTCGGACAGAACTCGCTTCCTTCGCAGATTGAGAATTTTAAGAATCTGCTCAAGGTGCGCTGCGAGAAAGAAAACAGCGATGTATTCCGCAGCTATTCGCGCGTCTTCAAGCAGACGTCGGTTCCTGTCGCTTTTGCCGATGTGAAAGAGTATGGCGACTATATCAAGCGTCTTCAGACTATCATCAATATCCAGAACCGCTATATGCAGACTATAGAGATGCGCGGAGAAATCAATAGGGCGTCGGAGAACATTGTGCAGCTGTATGGAAAGAAGTATCGCGACGTGGTGAACTCCTATCGCGAGGTCGTCAAGTCGATCAACATGGTGCCTGCGTTCACAACCAATGCCGAGAGCATCAACTTCATCAAGGGGCTGGAAACCTTTATCGCCGCGCAGCAACGCTGGATAGAGGACTACACGCTGCTGGAGGACATCAGCATCCGATCAGACTCCATCGTGGGAGGCCGCGAGAGCAAGTTCCGCGATGTGATAAGTGCCTACCGCAGTGTGCTGCCGTCGCTGGTGCCAGTCCCGGCTTTCAAGACTCTCGACGATGCCGACCGATATGAGGAACTGCTTGGCGAGGTGGTGCGTGTGCAGCAATGCTATCAGCAGGTCATCGCCCTGCGCCACCAGATTGAGCGCAACGACGACACTATCATGAACAGTCGCAAGCTTGACCGCGTCGTGTACAACAGCTACCGGGAGTTCCGCAGACAGATTGACTTGCAGCCTTCCTTCTCCTCCGTCGAGCGCGGCCAGGCGTTCATCTCTACGCTGAACGACTACATCGACATGCAGGAGTTGTGCCTGCTCATCTTGCAGAAGCGTCGCGTCATTGCCGCCAATGCCGACAAAATCGAATCCCGATCCTCGTCATACCGCAATATTGCCAAGGCTTACAGCCGCATGGCTAAAGTCTACGATGACACCAGGGAGGTGAACAACAACGAGGACCTCCGTCACTATTCGCGCCAGTGCGACGCGATGATGGAGATGCAGGAAGCTTTCCTCCATCTGCTTTCCAGCGAGTATGCGATGAGCAGTGATTCGCAACTCAAACGCGAGACCGATGTGGAGAAAATCAAGATTGTCGTGGGATTGAAATAGCCCCTCGGCCCTTTGCCATGGAAACGCAACCTTCATACAGAGAAAATCTTAAAGGACGGAAGGACGATGGCTGACATCATCTTTCCGTCCCTTTTTTATGTGTGTCTACAGCAGACATCTTGTCCTTCGGGCAAATGTCCGCAGAACTTTGGGATATGCCTGCCAATTCTTCACTCTTTGTTCTTCATTTAGCTGAAGATGACGACGATGGGGATGGCGACAGCATAGGCGAATTTGAGGAATGTGCCACTGAGAAAGCCGACGAAGGCCCCGCAGCCAGCCTTGAGGGCGGAGGGGAGAGTTTTGATTTCTGATTTCTGATTTTTGATTTTTGAGTGGATGAGTTCGCCGACGACGGCACCGACAAAGGGCCAGAAAGCCATGCCAAGCAGGCCTGTGGGGCCAAAAGGGAGGCCGAAGAGAGAGAGGACAAGTCCGAGGTTGCAGCCCCAGACGCCGTATTTGGAGCCTCCGAAGCGTTTGGTGGTGAGGGAGGGGATGATGATGTCCATGACGGTGATGAGTACCGCTACAGAAGCGGTGACAAGGAGAAGGGTGGGAGAGGAGTCGAACCGTGAGGTGAACCCTGCCAGCAGGAGTCCAAGCCAGCTGAAAGGCGGTCCGGGAAGACCCGGAAGGAGAGATCCTGCGATGCCGATGGCAAAGCATAGGGCGGCCATGAGGGAGAGGAAGATGTCCATGTTTTTAGGTTTTTGATTTCGGAGTGTCAGGCTTGGAGTTCGGGTTGTTGAGGGTTTAGGTGGTCAAAGCAAATGCTTTTGTGCCGGAAGTTCCATTCTCTTGAACTGGATATGCGTCGTCAAATTATTCGTTCTTCATTCTTGATTATTATGTCGAAGAGCTTCCTGAGGCGAGGCTCGTCAGCGATGAGTGCGCGGAGGTCGGCGAGTGGGGCGGCGTTGGGGGAGGCATCGCCAAGCCAGAGTTTGATGTAGCCACCTTCGGCATATTTTTCGTGGAGGTGCTGGAGTGTGCGCTGCCAGTGGCCTTCGCTGTCGAGGTCGGGGTAGTGGCTGAGGCCGTATTCCACGGTGCGGCGCACGATGGTTTCGGGTTCGATGTCTCGGTCGGCCTCGGCGATGATCATGCCAAGGGTGGATCGCGGTGGAGTGGTGGCTGAAGCGCGGTGGTCCTCGGCAGCCTGGGCTATGAGTTCCACCTCCTCGTCGCTGAACCAGCGACGCAGTGTGCGATCTTCACGGATGATGCGTCCAGAGTGCAGGTGGTGATCCTCGCGTCCGCGGACGAGGCCGAGGTCGTGCATAGCGGCGGCAACGTAGAGGAGAGGACGTACCCCTGATGAGGCCATGGCGCGGGCGATGACGCGGCGGGCGTGGCTGCGGCGGTGGGCGGGGTCGAAGTGGTCGTATTGTGGAAGTATCACGTTCTCGACGTATTCCATGAGGTCGGCGGGGATGTCGTCGTAGCGCCACCATTCGTAGGCGTCGCGCGGCGATCCGTCGGGCATGTAGATGACGCCACAGTAGACGAAACCCTGCTTTTCGAGAATGTGACGCATGGGGCGGTTGCTGTGGTGGGTGTCCACGCGGAGGTAGTCGCAATGCTCCTTGGCGAAGCGAAAGGCGATGTCTGCGATGCCGCTGGTGCCGGACATGGCGGCGAGACGGTGGAGGGTGGAGTAGGGGAGGTCGGGGGTCACCCAGCGGCCGTGGTCGATATGGGCATAGGTGGGTTCAATACCGGGTACGAGGGCAAAGGTGGCAATTGCCTCACCCCGATCCCCGGCTTCCACGATATACGATACCTCGCGGCGTATGTCCTCGACAACGTCGGCGCAGGTGGGATAGCCGACCCACTGTACGGTGTTGCCGTCGGCGCGCATGACGGTGCGGGAGTGGTCGTACATGCGGAGGATGAGGTCGATGTCGGATACGGTGGCTTTGCGGATGGTGGTGTTCATGTCGGGTATAACGGAGGTGGGCGTTTTTTATTGCTTTGGCACAATAAAGTTATTTTGCATGATTTACAAGCTTTCGCAATTCGTAGGCGCGCAGGAAAATTTGGACTGACGGTCTTCGAAACAGGGCATATCGGCCATGGACTTGGTTTTGTCGCCGGTGGCGACAAGCATTCGGAAATGGTCGTATTCCTATGCCGAGAGTTTGATTGCTGCCAACGGCAGAACTTGTCAGGATATGTTTTTATGGTGTTGCAGGAGGGGGACTATGCATGCAATGCGGCGGCAATGTGCTCCAAGGCATCGATCATTTGAACCCTTGGGCATCCGATGTTGAGGCGGAAGCAGCCCTCGTATTGCGAGCCTCCAAAGGTTACGCCGTCGTTCATCACCACGTGGGCACGGTTGATAAAACGGTCGGACAATTCTTTGTGCGTCAGGCCGTAGGCCGAAAAGTCGAGCCAAGCCAGGTATGAGGCTTCTGGCAGCACGGCTTTGACCTTGGGTAGGCGCTCTTGCAGGAAGCGGCAGAGGATCTGTACATTGCCTTGCAGGTAGTCTAACATCTGTCGCTGCCACTCCTCGCCTTGGCCGAAGGCGGCTTCGGCGGCGGTGAAAGCAAAGATGTTGCCACCGGCCACGCCCAGGGCGTCGAGCCAGCCGTAGAAGCGTTTTCTCAGTGCTTCATCACTGACAAAGCACACTGAGCTTCCGAGTCCGGCTATGTTGAAGGTTTTGCTGGGGGCTATGAATGTGATGCTGTGACGCGCGGCGGCTGGACACACGGTGCTATAGCTCACGTGGTGGCGACCTGGCAGGGCAAGGTCGGCATGAATTTCGTCGCTAATGACGAGTAAGCCTTTGCGTTCGCAGATGTCGGCAATTTTTCGCAGCGTCTCCTCGTCCCAGAGTGTCCCGGCTGGGTTGTGTGGGTTGCTCATAATGAACACCTGGCAACCCTCGGCTTTGCGCTCAAAGTCGTCGAAATCGATGGAGAAGTGGTTTGGCGACCGAAGTGGAGCCAATCCGCTTTCTGCTATGCCCTCTATTTTCAGCGGACTGCACACCAGTTCGCGGTGGCTTGAGCGTGGCAGGTTCAGGAACGGCGGATAGACGGGTGTGGTTACCAGCACCTTGTCGCCCACCTCGGTCAGCGCCAGCAGCACGTAGCTTATGCCAGCCACTATGCCGGGGATGAAGTGCAGTGTTTCCTTTGTGGTGTGGATGCCGTAGTGCTTGGCAAGCCAAGTGGTTACGGCTTGCCAGTAGCCCTTGGAGGGCATGGTGTAGCCCAGCACGGGATGTTCGCAGCGGCGGCGGAGGGCTTCTAACACAAAGTCGGGAGAAGGCCAGTCGTTGTCGGCCACCCACATGGGGGTAAGGTCGTCGCGGTGGTACATGCCGGGCAGCGCGTCCCACTTGAAGCAGTCGGTGTTGCGGCGGTCTATCGGGGTGTCGAAGTCGTATTGTTTCATAGGGTTTTATATGTTTCCGCTCTGCGGCGGCTGGCGTGAGACTATGTTTGAAGACTTATCAGGGGGGGCTTTATACACTGGACGGACTCAATGTTCAATTTTCAACTCTGCTTTTTTCCAAGCGGTGATGCCTCCGTCGAGATTGTAGACCTCCTTGCCGCTCTTGGCCAGCAGGGTGGCGGCTTTCATGCTGCGGCTGCCGCGGAGGCAGTAGACGGCGATGGTGTTGCCCAAACTGCCGGCCTGGCCGACGAATGCTTCGTTGTTTACGTCGATGTTGACTGCCCCCGGCAGGTGGCCCTCGGCGTATTCTTCGGCCGTGCGCACGTCGATGAGCGGCAGGTTGAACCCCTCCACCTTTGTGGCAAACTCTGTAGCTTCGAGCGTGTGTATGTGCTTGGCGTCGCTTCCGCAGGCTGCAAAGAGCACAGCTGCCGTGAGTGCTATGGATAGTTTCGTCATAAATGTGTCCTTGGTTTGTACGTTTTTCTGTTCCTGTTCAATCTTTTCGGAATTAACGCACGACGACGGTTCTTATTGTGTCGGCGACAGAAAGAAATCAACAACTAACCACGATGCTGCTGTCCATCAATCCAATGCGTGTTTCATTGCCATGGCGGTTCACTCCGGTGTAGGCCAGCGAGGCATCTTCATAGCGGCGGAATTTGAGTATGGCATCGTCCATCTGCATGTGGTTGAAGACCCCGATGCGGAGCAGGAGGTCGAAGTCGTCGATGGTGAGGCCTGTTACGCGCTCGAAGAGGCTCGGCTCCAGCTTGCGGATAACGTCCTCGAGGCTCTCTTCGCGGTAGTCGGTGAGGTACATGAATATCGGTATGCGCGTGGCGAACTTCATCAGTTTTTCCTGCACCTCGCGCCGCCTGGAGCGGTATTCTTTTTCCTCTGCGGTGAGTTCTTTCTTCCTTTTGGGGTCTTTATCGTCGCCGGCCTCGCGCTTCAAACGGCTGATCTTCTCGGCCTTATTAACAATGGTCTCTATTATGTCGCCACCCAGGGCGCGGAAGCCCTCTATCTTCATGATGGCAGTCATGGCATCGGGGTTATCCAGCACACGTTGCAGGGTGAGGTTGTCCACATTGACCAGCGTGGCACTGTTCCACCGCCGCGCCAGCAGGGTACCACTGGTGCCGTTGTCCACAAAGTCGAGTATCTGCTCGGCATTCACGCGCTGCATGGTGCTGCCGTCGAACTGCAATATAGGCAGGAAATTGATGAATTCGTCCACCTTGTCGGCGATGCGTTTCTGCGAGTCGATGCTGAGCCGTTGGGCGTAGGCCACCACCTCGCGCAGGGCGCGGTTGGGGGCGAAGTCGAACACGTAGCAGGTGGGCTTCAGTATCTGTCGGCGCATGGGGTCTGCAGGGTCGGTGCTTGTCCACGGGCTCTGCACACGGAAGGCGGTTTGGAAATAGGTCTCCGGACTGGTGCAGTTGCGCAGCATCAGCAGTCCACCCAGCGGACGCAGGGTTACGCCGGTGGTCAGTTTGCCGCAGGTGAGGATGATGGTGCGCGTGGTGAGTGGGTCGTCGCCCATGGCCTGGCGCACAGGCGGCAGTGCCTCGAGGCCTATGCCAGCCTTGGTGCCTGAGCAGTTTACCACGGTGTAGTTGTGGTAGAATCCGTTGGCAGGACGCGCCAGCAGCGCCTCCATGGCATCGCATGCTGCCACCGACGGCAAGAACCACATCGTGTGGTTGCAGCGATCCATCAGGCGCGTGTCCTCGTAGGGCAAGGGAGGCTTCTCGTTGAGCGGCGAAGTGCTGTCGCCGTAGATGTTGGCCTTGCCACGTATGAGGTCGAGCCATTTCTGCACGGCTTTCTCGTGCACAAAGTGGGCCTGCGGCTCCGCTCCGCGCAGCGTCAGCGTGGCCTCGGCACGGAAGAACTCGTTGAGGTCGAATCCGTCCATGTCCCACTGCTCTATCATGCCGCCGAGGTCGGGTGGCATCTGGTAGGTCATCATCACCATGGTGGGCATCTCCTCGTAGGGGCCGCCGATGTCGGCTTTGGCTCGCTGTTCGTCCTGATAGGTCCAGTTGAAGATCTGGTCCTCCATAAACTCGCCGTTGGCCAGTGCGCGGAAGGGCGTGCCGCTGAGGTAGAGGAAATGCCGACCCGTGATGGGCAGGTTTGCGTCATCCCACTGTCTGCCGCTTTCGGTATCTATGCCACTTTCCTTCAGCCGCTCGTCCTCTTCGCGAATGGAGGCTTTGTCCTCGTCGGTGCCGATGTCGAGCAGGCTTTTGGCGTTGCTGTTCCAAGCCCCGAAGTGGTATTCGTCAAGCACTATCAAGTCCCAGTTGATGCTGTGTACCCATTCGTTCTTGGCTTTTATACCGCCCAGCGCGTTGGTGCCGAGGTAGTCATGGAACGATCCGAACACCACTATCGGCTGCTCCAA
>JAFVAM010000115.1 GCA_017480525.1 Bacteroidales bacterium
AAAAAATTAAAAAATTAAAACACTATAATACAGCACATTACCCCCACCATCTTCTTCCCATCTTCCTATCATCCTCCTACCATCCCCTTACCAACTCCTACCATAGTAGAAGATGGTAAGGCGATGGTAGCCCCATGGAAGGTCCGAAATGCCCCTTTCCGGCTTCCGGACCCTCCGTCGGCACCCCGGCGATGAAGCGCGACCCGCCATAGGATGCCGCGTGCGAAAAAAGTTTTTGTCGTGTAGAACTTTTTTTGTATCTTTGATTTTTTAAACCACACGCGAGAAATCATGGCAATCACTGAAAAACAACTGATTGACGAACTCAAGACGGGTCGCTACAAGCCCGTATACCTCCTCACCGGGGAAGAAAACTACTATATCGACGTCGTATCGGACTATTTCGAGAACAACGTTGTCGATTCCGCCATGCGTGACTTCGACCTCTCCGTCGTCTACGGACGCGACACCACGATGGCCAACGTCGTGGCCGACGCCAAGCGATACCCCATGATGTCGCCCGTTCACCTTGTCCTCGTCAAAGAGGCACAGGACATCGATACCAAGCAATGGGAGACACTCGCGGAATACCTCAAACACCCCTCCGAAAAGGGCGTCATCGTCTTCTGCTACCGTCACAAGAAACTCGACAAGCGCACCGCAGCCTACAAGGCCATCGCCGCCAACGGCGTCGTCTATGAGACCCCCAAGGTGTGGGACAACCAGGTGCCCTCGTGGATCAAGAGCCAGGTGGCCGCGAGCGGTTTCTCCATCAGCGACAAGGCCACCTACCTCATCGCCGAATCCGTGGGCAACGACCTCGGCAAGATTGCCAACGAGCTGCGCAAACTCTTCCCCCTCCTGCCGCCGCAGGGGAACATAGACGAAGGCCTCGTCGAACGCCAGATAGGCATCAGCAAGGACTACAATGTCTTCGAACTGCAGAAAGCCATCGGCCGCCGCGACCCCGTGATGTGCAACCGCATCGTCAACTACTTCGCCGCCAACCCCAAGAAGAACCCCATCCAGCTCGTCCTCCCCGTGCTCTACGGCTACTTCCTCAAGGTCATGTTCTACCACCAACTGGAGAACAAGAGCGATGCCGCCAAAGTGCTGGGCTGCGCGCCCAGTTTTGTGCAGGACTATGCCGTGGCGGCCTCCAACTACAAACTCGGCAAACTGGCCACCTGCATAGGCTACCTTTATGAGACCGACCTCCGCTCCAAGGGCGTCCGCAACAGCGGAAACGTCACCGACGGGGAACTGCTCAAAGAACTCATCTTCAAAGTAATCCACTAACCAGACAATAGTTTATGAAAAGAATCCTCCTCTCACTCCTTGTCCTCTTCAGCGTAACCCAGACGGTCTTTGCGCAGTGTACCGTCAAAGGTGTGCTCTTCGACGAGAGCAACGGCGAAGCCATCCCCTTCGCCAACGTCATGCTCATCAAGGCCGGCACCGTCTCCGACAACGTCAAGCAGACTGGCCACGGCTGCGCCACCGACATCAACGGCTTCTTCCTCATCAACAAGGTACCCGAAGGCTCCTACACCCTCAAGGTGCGCTACATGGGCTATCAGGAATACAGCGAGGAGGTGACCCTCACCGCAAAAAAAATCCTCACCAAGACCATCCGGCTGAAGCCTGCCGCGCAGATGCTCCAGGCTGTAGAAATCACCGACAGCAAGAAGGAGGAGCGCCAGATGCAGACGCAGGTCAGCGTACAGAAAATCACCTCGTCGCAGATTCAGCAGATGCCCTCCATCGGCGGCACCGCCGACTTGGCGCAATACATGCAGGTACTCCCCGGCGTCACCTCCACCGGCGACCAGGGCGGCCAACTCTACATCCGCGGAGGCTCTATGATCCAAAACCTCACACTCCTCGACGGCATGATTGTCTACAACCCCTTCCACTCCATAGGCCTCTACTCCATCTTCGAGACAGATGTCATTCTCAACGCCAACATCTACACCGGCGGCTTCGGTGCCGAATACGGCGGCCGCATGTCTTCCGTCATGGACATCACCACGCGCGACGGCAACAAGCGCCACCACAGCGGCAAGATTGGCCTCAACACTTTTGGCACCAGCCTCATTCTCGAAGGCCCGCTGAAGAGGGAATCCTCCAAATCGCAGTCTACCATCTCCTATCTCATCACCGCCAAAAACTCATACCTCTCGCACACCTCCGAGACCCTCTATCCCTACATTGACGGCGGCCTGCCCTTCGACTTCCTCGACCTCTATGGCAAACTCTCCCTCAACTCCGGCACAGGCTCCAAAATCAACTTCTTCGGATTCCGCTTCGACGACAAGGTGAACCAATACCAGGGCATTGCCGACTACCATTGGCGCAACTATGGTGCCGGCACCAACTTCATGCTCGTCACCGGAGCCTCTGCCATCCTCGACGGCACCATAGCCTACTCCAACTACAACATCAGCCTCGACGACGGCACCACCGACAAGAAATACAGCGAGATAGGAGGCTTCAATGCACAGATGCAGTTCACCCACTTCTTCGGAGCCAACAAGTTCCGCTACGGCATATCCATCGAGGGCTACACTACAGACTTCCAGTTCTCCAACTCCTATGGCAAGCAAATCTCGCAACACGAGGCATCCACAAACCTCTCCGTCTTCGGCACATACAACATCCGCGCTGGCAACTGGGTCATCGACCCCGGTCTGCGCCTCGCCTTCTACGCCACACTCCATGCCCCTGTCTTCGAGCCACGCATAGCGGCCAAATACAACATCAACGAGGACCTGCGCCTCAAACTCGCCGGAGGCTACTACAGCCAGGTGTTCCTCGACGCACGCTCCGACAACGACATAGTCAACCTCTTCACCGGCTTCCTCACCGGCTCTCCCGACCTCAACCTGCCCACCACCTTCCACGGCGACGAGGTGGCCAACTGCGTCCAGAAAGCCAAGCACCTTGTCATAGGCCTCGAATACGACATCTTCGAACACGTGACCCTCAACGCAGAGGTGTACTACAAGAAGTTTGACCAGATTCTCAACGCCAACCGCAACAAGATGTACGACGACTACGACCTCGACTACACCCAGCCCTCGTCGCCATACTACCGACCCGAATACCTCCGCAAGGACTACATCATCGAAGAGGGCTACGCCACCGGTCTCGACCTCTCGGCCCGCGTCGACCTTGAACGGCTCTATGTGTGGGCCACCTACTCCCTCGCCTACGTGGAGCGCACCGATGAATTCCAAAGCTACACACCCCACTACGACCGTCGCCACACCGTCAACCTTCTGACCACCTACGCCCTCGGCGCCCACCGCGAATGGGAAATCTCCGCCCGCTGGACCTTCGGATCCGGCTATCCCTTCACACAGACCCAGGGCGTATACCAGCAACTCCTCTTCCCTCAAGGCACCGTCACCGACTACACCTCCGAAAACGGCCAGTATGCCTTCCACTACGCCGACATCTACAAAGGGCGCCTGCCGACATACCATCGCCTCGACATCGGTGGCAAACGCAAATTCTCCCTCGGAGCCCGCTCAATCCTCGAACTCTCCCTCTCTGCAACAAACCTCTACTCACGCGAAAACATCTTCTATTTCGACCGCTCCACCTACCACCGCGTCAACCAACTCCCCATCCTCACCTCATTCGGTGCCACGCTCACTTTCTAAACGTCTCGCAGTTCAACCTATGCGCGTCCAGTCGATGGGTTGCTGCCCGCAAAGGGCGAGGTAGGCGTTGGCCTTGGAAAAATGGCGGCAGCCGAAGAACCCCCTGTAGGCCGACAACGGCGAAGGGTGCGGGGCCGTCAGCACCAGATGTTTCGTCTGGTCTATCAATGTCCGCTTGGCGATGGCATAGCTGCCCCACAGCAGGAAGACGATGCCGCTGCGGCGATCCGACAGGGCTTTGATGGCGGCGTCGGTGAAAGTCTCCCAACCATGCCGCTGATGACTGCCGGCCTGATGGGCGCGTACCGTCAGCGTGGCGTTGAGCAGCAGCACCCCCTGCGAGGCCCAGCCGGTGAGGTCGCCGCAGGCAGTCGGCACCGAAGCACCAAGGTCGGCGTTGATTTCCTTGATAATATTCACGAGCGACGGAGGCACCATGACACCCTGCGGTACCGAGAAACAGAGCCCCATGGCCTGCCCAGGCTCGTGGTAGGGGTCCTGGCCCAGGATGACCACCTTCACCTTGTCGAAAGGTGTGTGGTCGAAGGCCGAGAATATCAGACTTCCTGGTGGATAGCATATATTCTGGCTTCGCTCCGTCACGAGGAAATCCTTCAGTTGCGAAAAATAGGGAGCCTCAAACTGCTCCCTCAACACCTCGAACCACGAAGGTTCTATCTTTACATTCATTGCAGGAAAGAATTGTATTTGCGTTCCTTGCCCACCAGACTCTCGATGCCGTGGCCGGGAAGCACACGGAAGTCGTCGGGCAGCGTCAGGATGCGGCTCCTGATTTTCTCCACCAGCAGCGGATAACTGCCACCGGGGAGGTCCGTGCGTCCGATGCTGTAGTGGAACAGGGCGTCACCCGTGATGACAACCTTGTCCTTCGGCACTACAAAGCAAAGGCTGCCGGGACAATGACCCGGCACAAAACGACACTCCATCTCTATGTCGCCGACATGCAGCACCTGCCCGTCCTCCAATTCCTCCACATCAAGGTCGTCCATATTGTCCACGGCGAAGCCCATGATGGCGCCGTAGGCCTCGGCCTGGCGCAACAGTTTGCGCCCCTCACCGTGCATCGACACCGGCAGTCCGAAATGCCCGCACACCTGCCGCAGGCCGGCAATGTGGTCCACATGGCCATGTGTCAGCAACACACGCGCCACCTTCAATCCCTCGCCGTCGATGTATTGCAGCAACTGCGAATCCTCAAACGAGGCCTCGCAGGCGGGGTCCACGATGGCGCACTGCCGCGTGGCCGCGTCCGCGACCACGTAGCAGTTCACCTCATAGTGGTTGAATGTAAACTGTTTGATCATCTTATCATTATTTTCTCCAAACCTTTTCTCCGAACTTTTTCCCTTTTTCTCCGAACCTTTTGTGCCTCGGTTCGCCCTGTACAATATACTGTTCGAAAGTCCACGTCCATGTCTCAATTATTTTGCAAAGATACGAAATCTTCCCGACATGGCCAAATGTTTTTTCAACATATTCCAAAGAAAAGAGGATGTTCTCGGAAAGCCGAGGGCATCCTCTTGTGGTTACTTGTCTTTATAACATATCCCAGTGAAACTGGATTACTTGCCTCCCTTTTTTCGGTTGCACTCGCGACAGAGCATCTGGCAGTTCTCTGCCACTGTGCGGCCTCCCTGACACCACGGCATGATATGGTCGGCCTCCATTTCGCTTTCCTCAAAGTGCTTTCCGCAGATGGCGCATACACCATTCTGGCGTTCATACACCTCGCGACGCATGTTCTGGTCGAAAGTTCGGATATCAAGATGCTTCTCGTCGCCGTCCATCACGTACCAGTAGATGCCGCTTTTGTTCTTCACGTCGCTGTCTTTCATCAGTTCTTTCACACGTTGACGCAGTTCGCTCTCCCTGTATGGGTCGTCGCGATGCAGATTGTACATCTCGCCCCATTGCACGCCTTTCATCTCTTTCCTTGGCTCGGAGAAGTGGCTTCCAACCCAGTGTATAACATCCTGATAATATTGCCACAACTCGTCGCAGCCCTCGTCGTGCTGATGGATGGCCATGTATTCGTCCACCTTGCCGCCGCTAATCCATTTCAGTACCGTTTCGAGATAGGCCTGACGTATAGGTGAGCCGTTCATGTAGTCCTTGCCCAGTTGGTAGGCCACGCAGCCTGTCTTGCTGAAGCGCCGTTTGGCCTGCGTCACCCACGGGCCGCTGTAGATGGCATTGCGCAGTTCCTGGTCGGTCAGTCGCTCGCCGGCAATGTTGATGACGCGGAACCAGTCCAGCTGTTCCTCCGCCGTACCCTCGCAGATGTAAATCTGCAACTTGTAGTCTCTTATTCGTTTCTGCTGCCCGGGCGTGAGGTTGTCGAATCCCGCCAGATTGCCGTCGAGGAGCATCATGTATTCGCCCCAGACATACTGGCAGATGCTGATGGTACGCTGCTGACCGTCGAGCAGCTCGAAGTTACCCTCCTCGTTGCGAACCCAATACATCACATTCAGCGGGAAGCCTTTCCATACCGTCTCCATCACGGCATTGCGTTTCTTATCGTCATAGACGAACTCGCGCTGGTACATGGGGCGGATGTTCAGCCGTCCGCCGTAGCCCACAATGCCCTCTTCCGTACTGCTGTTGTCGGCGTAGCCTTCCACCAACTCGCCGATGGTCACTTGTGTCAATTCTATTTTCATTTCTTTCTGCGTATTAATATTCGTGAATACAGGTCTTTTCCGTTGATGGTAGGTTTGGCAAGGTCGAACTCCGAATCACAGCCATGATTTAGCACACCAATAATCTCAAATTGATCAGGATTATACTTATCCATGAATGT
>JAFVAM010000116.1 GCA_017480525.1 Bacteroidales bacterium
AGGATAGAAGGCGATGCTGTGACCCTGGTAGAGATAGTTGCTGGAGGTGAAGTGCATGAAGCCACTGTTGCTCTGTGCGATGAAGTCGTAGCAGGGAGGATAGTCGCCCACCATGCGGTTGGCGTAGCTGCCGTAGAGTCCATCGTAGTCCTCGAAGTCCTCAAGCCACGGCAACTCAGTGATGGTGCCGCAGTTGGTGCGGAAGGTGGTGCTGACGAAACGCGTGGTCATGGTGCCGTCGTCGCAGAGGGTGAAGGCTTGAAGCGCATAGGAGGTATTGGGGCTGAGGTTGGTGAGGCTGTAGCTGTTGCCGTGGACCTCGATGCTGTCGGTGCCGTTGACCACGAGCATGTAGTGGTCTGTGTTGCCGGGGTCGGAGATGGCCACATCGGCCGCGGTCATGTCCACATTGGACACCGTCAGGCTGGAGGGGCTGGTGCAGGAGGGAATCGGGGCGACGGTGATGTCGTCGAGGTAGATGGTGCCGGAAGAAGAGCCGCCATAGCGGATGGCCATGACACCCGTGGCGCCGGCGGGGAAGTAGGTCACGCGCTCCACATAGGTGTTAGTCTCGGAGCTGGCGGTGTTGTAGGTGGCCACATTGACGAAACTGCTGGCATCGGTGGGGTTGGTGAGATAGCCTACCTGGAGACCGTAGCTGGTGCTCGTGGAACGCATCCAGAAAGAGAGTTCGAGCTGGCTCAGGCTGTCGGAGAAGAGAGGCAGACCCATGACGAGCGGATTGCTCAGGGTGCTGTAGATATAGAGGCAGTTGCTGCCGGAGTGGACACTTGAGCTATAAGGATAGGGATAAGTGCTGTAGCGGTTGAGGAGGGTCCAGCAGGGATCGCTGAAAGTGTTGTTGGAGCCTGTGGCCAGACCTTCGAAGTCCATGGTCCACGGAAGAGTGGTGATGGCGCCGCAGAGGGTGCGGAAGTTGGCGGAGACAGCAGTAGTGACACTGTTGTCGCTGCAGATGGAGTAGACGCTCACAGTGTAGCTTGAGGAGGCAGAGAGGTTGGTGAGGGTGTAGGAGGTGTCGCTGGTGGCGATGCTGTCCACCTGTGTGCCGTTGCTGCTGACGAGGATGACATAGTTGCCCGTCTCGGAGGGGTCGTTGATGGACACCGTGGCCTCATCCTCACTGATATTGCTGACGCTGACGCTGGCGGGGTGCATGCAGGCGGGGGCGACCATGAGGACCACATCGTCCACAAAGCCGGAGGTATAGCTCGAACCCTGATTGCGGAAGGCCAGGTACTGGTGTGTGGTGCCGGCGGGGACGAGGACATCGAATTCCGTCCAGGTGGTGGCTGCCATGTTGGTGGGCGAGGTGAAGATGGGGGTGAAGTTGTCGTAGTCCGTGGAGGTGGGCATGGTGCCTACCTGCATCTGCAAGTTGCTGGGGTTATTGATGTAGAGCCAGAAAGTGAGCATGAGGCCATTGAGGCTGTCCACCGGCGGAAGGACGGCGTAGTTGTACTGTCCGTTGGGGCCGTTGTAGAAATAGAGGCTCTTGCTGCCACCGGGGGTATGGTTGGCATTGGTGTTGGCCACAGGGTAGTTGTAGGAGCCACTCGTATAGAAATTGAATTTGCTCCAGCAGGGATTGATGGCGTCGCCGGTATAGTTGTCGAAGTTGTCCATCAACGGCAGATCGCTGCGCGTCAGCACGGCGCAGGGGGTATTGAACAGGGTGGAGCGGCCGCGGGTGATGCTGCCGTCGTCGCAGACGGAGAAGACTTGCACCGTGTACTCACTCACCGACGAGAGGTTGGAGAAGGTCACGGCGGTGTCGGAAGTGGCGACACTGTCCACCAACTCGTTGTTGCGGACGAGGCGGACGAGGTAGCTGCCCGTGGCGTAGGAGTCGACGATGTGGATGGTGGCTTCGTTCTCGCTGACATCGCTCACCGTCACGGCGTCGACAGGCATACAGGCGGGAATTTCGCTGACAAAGACATCGTCGAGGTAGCCGTAGGTGCTGCTGGCCTGCCAACGGAAGGCCACGTGGACGCTGTCGGTGACGTTGATGTTGGCGGTGGTGAATTCATACTCCGTCCAGGAACCCTGAACCTCGCCCGTGGGCAGCACGGTGCAGGGGACGAAGGAAGAAGGCACACTGGGGTTGGTCATGACGCCGACAGTGAGGCCACTGCCCGGCAGCACACCGCGGGCCCAGAAGGAGACATAGATGTTGTCGGGGGCGGTGGGGATGCGGGGCGAGGCGATGAAGTTGGGGGCGGAGGAGGTGCTGTAGGTGTACATATAGCCCTGGCCCTGGTGGGCGCCGGAGCCTGTGTAGACATTGGGATAGGAGGAACTATAGTCCTGCACACGATACCAGCAAGAGGCCCATGTGTTGTTGGCCAAGTTCTCGAAGCCCTCGGTGTAGGGGAGCGCGATGGGGCCGCAATCGGTGCGGAAGGTGGTAGTGGCAGAGGCATCGCCGTCGGAGCAGAGGGCGGTGACGCGGACACTATAGACGGTGTTGGCGTCAAGGTCCGTGAGGTCGATGGAGGTAGAAGTGGTGCTGGCCACGGCCTCGGTCCACTGACTGTCGCCGGAGGTCTGGTATTCAACCTTGAAGTTGGTCTCGCCGTTGCCAGGTACCCAGGCCACATGGGCGGCGTCGCTGCCCGTGGCACGGCTGATGACATTGGGAGGCAGGCAGCCCTCGAGGTCGACAGAGACCACCAGGCTATAGCAATAGGAGAAAAATCCGACGGAGAAGGAACCGGGGCTGGCGGGGTTGATGGGGCTGGTACCTGTGACATTGAGCACACGGTTGGTTTCATTGATGCCCAACCACAAAGCCGCATTCGAAGAGGTCATGTGGCCCACAATGATGAAGGCGAGGTTGCGACCGTCGCTGACAAAGGCCGAGTCGAAGGTCACCGTGGTGGAGCCGTTGCCCTGGACCAGGTGGACGTTGGAACCCACCTGCACAAAGTCGCTGAAAGGCACATAGCTGGTTGGAGAGAGCTGCGTGAGCGAGGTGTTGGCCATGTAGAGGTCGACATCCCACTCGCCAGAACCGTTTTGATTGTAGAAGGTGACGCCGCTGACACTCGAAGGACTGCCCACCTCGCTGGCGGGGAAGATTGCCTGGCTGTAGGAATAGGTGCTGCCGGTGTTGAGGGGCGAAGTGTTCATGGTGCCGCCCGAACCGGGATCGGGACGGCCGCCGCCGTCACCTGACGAGGTGGAGAAGGTGCGCGTTATGGCCGCCGAGAGTTCGTCGCTGCACGCCGTCTGGATCGACAGCCTGTAGCCATGCGCCGCGGCAAGCCCAGAGAAGAAGGCCTCGTTGCCGCTGGTGGTGACGGTCTGGACAAAAGTGTCGTCGGAGGGGTCGGTTAGGGTGAGGGTGACATCGCTGTAATCCATGCCGCGGCCATCCTGATAGTCCCAGGTGACGGCGGCGGTGGTGAAGGTGGTCTGCACACTGATGTTGGTCACGGGGTAGCAAAGCGTGTCGGTGGTAAAGGTGACGGAGGTGACCCGGCTGGTGTCGCCGGAGTTGCACACCACGCGCAGCGAGGCGTGGTAGGTGGTGGAAGAAGTGAGGTCGCTGAGGTCGTAGGAACCGCCGCTGACCGACTCCTCGACGATGCCCGCCTCGGGGATGTCGAGGACATAGGAGGCGGCACTGTCGCTCTCAAGCCACGAGAGGGTGGCCGAATTGTAGCCCACATTGGTGGCAGCGAAATGCTCCGCAGGGCGACAGACGGAGGGGTCGGGATTGAGGGAGAACCAGCGCCAGGCTTCGAACCACGAGCCGCTGGAGTTGTTGCTGGTCGTGGCTCCGGTGTGGGTCGTCATGGTGCCGTCGTAGCTGAAGAGGACGATGTCCGTGGTGCTCGACGAGATGCCGATCTGCGTGGAGACATTGGGCATGACGGAAGGCCGCGGGCCATAGACAATGAGCACCTCGTTGGACCCCTCGTAGAGCTGCACCTGGAAGGCGATGACGCCGGCACGGGAGCTGTTGTTGTAGGTGGAGGTCAGAATCTCGATGACGCGAACGCGGCTGCCTTCGGAGCCCTCAATCCACGACTTGCAGTAGCCGTTGCTGGCCATCCAGCCGTCGCAACCCATGCCGCAAATCTTCGGCTGGTTGTAGCTGAGACTGGTGTTGAAGGGATTGTCGTAGTTGCCGGTGGTAACCAACGTGGAACCGAAGCGCACCGTACCGTCGGTATTGGCGCTGAACTGGGTGTAGGGGGTGCCTGCAAGGGTGAAGGTGAAGCCGATGTCCCTCGCCGTAGATGTTGTCCCATAGTCACCCGCACCGGGGGCAATCAACTGGACAGCAGTGCTCGGCATCTCCATCCACATGGCGGAGTCGACACCCGAGGAAAGCTCGTAGGTTTCCGTGAGCGCATCAACATTCTGCGCCCGCACGCTCCATGGCAGCAACAGCGCCGCCAGAAAAGCAAAGATGTAGTGTTTTCTCATAAGCGTTGATTTTTTATTATTGGTTATCTTTCAAAACATTGCAGCCACCACCATCCGATGGTCGCTACCACAAAGATACATTTTTTTTCCTTTCGCCGATGAAAAAAAACGAAAACATGCAATATATTTTACCACAATGTACCCGATTAGGCACACACCCTCCGTTCCCTCTCCCACCCCAAGTCCTCGCCTGCCACCTCCTCCCCCACCATCCCGCCTCTTTCACCGTTCGCCACATGGCATTAGACGTTCCATATACATAGCGGAATGTTGCCCATTTGGTCATCTGCAACTTCTTGTTCTCCAAAAAGTTTTCTCCTGTTGTGACCGCTGGGGTCCTCACCATCGGTATTGCCACATAAATGATGCGGCATCCAGTCTCTCTGGCATCCTTCATCCACACCTCTTCTTCACCAGCACACAGTGTCAGACTTCCCAATCCGAAGCGTTCGTTAAACCGCACTTTCACCGTCCTTCTGAAAGTCATCTCCACCGAGCAGACATAGTCAGCAGGGTAGGGGTG
>JAFVAM010000117.1 GCA_017480525.1 Bacteroidales bacterium
AGCTGGCGCGGAAATACGGGCTGCCGGGCGAGGTGAGGGACTTCATCCGCACCCACCACGGGACGACGGTGACGGGCTACTTCTATGCCAAAGCCAAGGAGGCGCATCCTGAAGGTTTCGACGAGAGCGCCTTCCGCTATCCCGGACCGCGCCCCTACAGCCGCGAGACAGCCGTGGTGATGATTGTGGACACGGTGGAGGCCGCCTGCCGCAGCATGAAGGAACACACCAAGGAGGCCACGGAGGCCATGATCGACCGCCTAATCGACGGCAAGATTGCCGCCGGACAACTGGAGAACTGCCCGCTGAGCTACGGCGAGGTGGCGAGAATACGCAAGATGCTGAAATCAAAAATGATGAGCATCTACCATGTGAGGGTGGAATATCCAAAGGTGAACTGAGGATGATGGCCGCCGCAAGCGGCGGCCCACTTGACGAAAGAGGTTGGAGTATTGAAAAAAAACTGAAACATTAATTTAACATTAATCATTAACAAACGTTCATTATGAATAATGCAACCGGATGGTTTGAAAAGTTTATGAATGGGAAGTTCTGGCTTCATGTGGGGCTGGTGATAGTGATGCTGGTGGTGGCCTGCGTCTATTTCCGGCCGGCGCTGACGGGCCAGGTGGTGATGCAGGGAGACACGCAGAAGTTCGAGGCGATGGTGAAAGAGACAAAGGACTTTCACGAACAGACGGGCGAATACGCGCTGTGGAACAGCTCGATGTTCGGCGGCATGCCCATCTACCAGGTGGGCGGCAATCCCCCGATGAAAAGCGTGTTCGCGCCGCTGCGAAGCCTGGTGAACCTGGAGTTCGTGGGGTGGGGACGCAGCGTGGGAGTGCTGTTTCTCTATCTGTTAGGCTTCTATGTGGCCATGGTGGCGCTGGGCTGCGGACCATGGGTGTCCCTGCTGGGCGCGTTGGCCTTCGGACTTGGAAGCTACAACATCATCATCGTGGAGGCCGGCCACATCTCGAAAGCCTGGGCCATGGCGATGATGGCACCGATTCTGGCAGGCATGGTGCTGTGTCTGAGGAAGGAACGGAAAGAGGCGAACGAAGAGAAGAACGCGAAAAGCGGCAAATGGAAAGACTGGCTGTGGGGAGGGCTGCTGTTCACAATAGCCCTCGGCCTCCAACTGAATTTCAACCACATACAGATCACCTACTACACGATTATCGGAGCGGTGCTTCTGGGCATTGCCCATACGGTGTATGCCGTGAAGGACAAGCATGTGGGTTCCACGGCGAAAGGTCTGGGTGTGTTGCTGGTAGGCTGTGTGCTGGCCTTTGCCTGCAACTCGCGCGGGCTGATGGTGAGCCAGGAATATGCAAAATACACGATGCGCGGCGGCAACGACATCACGGTGCCCCCCGAGACGCTCTACAACGACGAAGAGCCTGCTTCGATAGGCGGCAAGACATCGGGCCTGAATATCGACTATGCCTACTCGTGGAGCTATGGCGTCGGCGAGACCTACACGCTGCTGGTGCCGGGAGCCATGGGCGGCGGAAGCGTGGAGACCGTGAGCAAGGATAGCGAGAGCTACAAGGCCTTCCGTCAGGAGCAGATGCCCCTCTACTGGGGAGGACAACCATTCACGAGCGGCCCTGTGTATTTCGGTGCCATCGTGGTTTTCCTGGCGCTGCTGGGCGCGATACTGGTGAAAGGTCCGGAACGGTGGTGGCTGCTGGCTGCCACAGTGGTGGCGGTGATGCTGTCGTGGGGAAGCAACTTCATGGCTTTCAACGAGTGGGTGTTCAACCACCTGCCGATGTACAACAAGTTCCGCACCCCAAGCATGGCCCTGGTGCTGGCCAACGTGTGCATGGTGGTGCTGGGCATGCTGGGACTGAAAGAGCTGTTCTACGGCAACGCCGATGCAAAACGCCGGAAGATGGCGTTGTATGTGTCGGGCGGCGCGACGGCGGGTGTGCTGCTGGTGGTGCTGCTGCTGAGTGGAGGCTTCAGCTACAGCGGAGCCGCCGACGAGCAGATGGCCGCGCAATATGGTCCGCAGTGGGAACAAATCAAGAGCATCTTCGTGGCCGACCGCAAAGCACTCTTCGTGTCCGACACCTGGCGGTCGATGCTCTTCGTGGCACTGGCCTTTGCCGGCCTTTGGCTCTATCTGCGTTCCGAGCAGAAAAGCAACGGGAAGAAAAGCACCTACGTGCTGCTGACAACGCTGGCGCTGACAGTGCTGACGGTGGTGGACCTGTGGGGCGTGGACCGCAGATACCTCAACGAGAAGAACTTCGTGGACGAATACCAGTTTGCACTGAAGCGCGATGTGTGGGACGACGCGATAGACCAACAGGCACGACAGTTCGGCGACGTGGACTACCGTGTGCTGAACCTGGCCACCAACACCTTCAACGACAGCAAACCCGCAGCGTTCCACCACCAGATTGGCGGCTACAGCGCGGTGAAGATGCGTCGCTATCAGGACCTGATAGACTTCTACTTCTCGCGCCACATCAATATGGGTGTGATGAACATGCTCAACGCCCGCTACATAGTGATACAGGGCGGTGCTGTGCAGCGCAACCCTGAGGCGCTGGGCAACGCCTGGTTCGTGGACAACATCAAATGGGTGGACGATGCCAACGGTGAAATTCTGGCACTGAACGACTTCGACCCAGCGACAACCGCCGTCGTCAACCAAGCGGAAATGGGTGCCTCCCTGAAGAATCTCAACCTCCGCGCCGACAGCACGGCGACCATCGCCATGGAGCACCAGACGCCCTACAACCCCGACCTCCTGCGCTACCGCAGCCATGCCTCCACGGACCAGCTGGCGGTCTTCAGCGAGATTTACTACGCACCCGACTGGCGGATGTATATCGACGGTAAACCTGCCGAATACCTCCGCGCGAACTATGTACTCCGTGCCGCTGTCATTCCAGCAGGCGACCACGTGATTGAGTTCCGCGATGAGGCTCCGCTGTTCCACAAGATGAACACGGTGACGATTGTGGGTTCCATCGTGCTGGTGCTGATAGTCCTCGGTGCCATCTTCCTCTACTACCGCAAGGAGACAGAGGCATGAGAATCCTGATCATACGATACAAGTTGACGCGCGGAGTGCCCGAAGGTGGTGAGCAAGGCAGCGAGAAAAACCTGAAGGTGCTGCAGAAAATCGTCGGCGAAGAAAACGTGGAAACCGTGTACATCCACGACGAGAGCCACCGGCGGACTCTCTGGGAATACGCCCAGGGGGTGATGTACATGCCGGCAGGATACTATTTCGGTCTCACGCCGAAACGGGTGCGCCGAATTGCGGAGCGCGCGAAGGCTTTCGACGTGGTGTTTGTGGACCGCTCGGTGTTCGGCATCGTAGCGAAAAGACTGAAAGAGAGCGGTTACCAGGGACGCGTGGTATGCTTCTTCCACAACGTGGAGACAGTCTATTTTGCAGCCAAATATTCGAGCCTCCTCAACCCTCTGCGTTGGCTGACGGTGCACTGCGCCGACCGCAACGACCGCTGGAGCTGCCGCTATGCCGACAGGACGATAGCCCTCTCGTGGCGCGACGACGAGGAACTGCACCACCGCTATGGCCGCCATGCCGACGAACTCATTCCCGTAGCCTTCGAGGACCGCTACCAGCGCGAGGCCTATCCCGACGAGTTCGTCGGTCAACGTCCGCTGTGCATGTTCCTCGGAGCATATATGCCCGCCAACGTGGAGGGCATAGAATGGTTCGTCAAGGAGGTGCTTCCGCACACCGACATCCGAATACTTATCGTGGGCAAAGGGATGGAGAAAATACGGGAGGCGGAGTGGCTGCGCAACAACGACTCCCTCGCGGGCAGGAGCATCGAGGTGAAGAGCAACGTACCCGACCTCGCCCCCCTCTTCGAGGAGGCCGACATCATGGTGCTGCCCATATTCAAAGGCAGCGGCATGAAGGTGAAGACCTGCGAGAGCCTCATGTATGGCAAGAATATCATTGGCACAACCGAAGCCTGGAGCGGCTACGAACTTGACTACCAACGCGCCGGAGCATGCTGCGAAACAGTCCCGGAGTTCGCCGAGGCCATCCAACGCTGCATCGGACGCCCCCGCTTCAACGCCTACAGCCGCGAGGTGTTTGTGGAAAAGTATTCCGCCGACCGCATGGTGGAGAAGTTCCGCGCGGTGATTTGCTAATCAATCTGGCGACGATACATGCGCTCCCCCCTCGTGAGGGAGCGTTTTTTATGGTCGCCCATAGTCCATTTGGGGTCGGGGGTCATGAAATGTTCGCCATAGAGGGTGCGCAGCCACTCTTCGGCATGGTCAGGCATGTAGACCTCTAGGCCGAGGAAGTCGCGCTTGGAGAAGGTGCTTTCCGGAACCACACGTATTATGGTGGGGAAGCCGTCGGTAGCGTTTGCCTCGCGCCAAGGCTTGCTCTCGTGGGGCAGGCAGAGATCGCAGAGGAGGTTACCCTGCCCGTCTGGATAGAAATAGTGGACATCGATATGCACACCCTTGTAGTCGTACTTGTCCTCGCAGATGCGCCCCGTGGCCTTGATGTAATACTGGCGAAGCAACGTGAAACCATGTCGGCGCATGGCGTCGACAAGTGCATCGGTGCGTTCTTCTGCCAGCAGGCCTGTGTCCAAATCATAGTCGAAAGGGATGAAACCTTTTTCACGATAGGCACCAAGCAGCGAACCAAAGGCAAGAAAGAGTTTTCCTCCGCATTCGTCGGTGGCCGCCACCGCTTCGCGAAGAGCCTCGAGGCCATATTTCAGGAACGCCTTGTTCTGCCGTTTCGTCTCGCGCCGGTTGTCGATTTTCATCAGGAAATTGTAGAGTCCCAGATGTGTTGCCAGTTTTACTACCAATTCTCTCATTGCAGGATATTTTTATAGATGTGTGCAAAAATGTTTTCGTCGAGTGGCACCGGGTTGTTCTTGAGACGGACGGGGTTGACCGAGTGGACCAACGTGTCGAGTTCCGACTCGAAGTCGACGCATTTCACCTTCGGCAAGTCGAATTGGCTCATGATGCTGCGGAACATCATCGGTCCCTGGTGTGGGCTGTCGCACATCATGAGCTGTCCGAGCCGCTCGAAGACATCTTCCAGATGCTGCTGTCCTCTGGGGTCAATGGTTTTGTCGGCATTTTCAAGCATGTACAGCCACACCTCCGGCAGGCAGAGCGCCACGGCGTGGCCGTGTGGCACCCCGTATAGCGACGAGAGCTTGTAACTCATGGCGTGGGGCGCGGTGGTCTGCGAGATGTTGAT
>JAFVAM010000006.1 GCA_017480525.1 Bacteroidales bacterium
ATGAGGATCTTTTTCATTTCAATAGTTCCTTTAAATCATGCGCCAGCTTCGTGGAGAACAGCTCCGCGCCCCTTCGGTTGAGGTGGCTGGCGTTGTAGAAGTTGAGCGTGTCGTGGCAGATGCTGTCGAATGTGTAGTTCAAGATAGGATAATCATATTGGTCGGCAAACTGCCTGTAGATGGCAAACATGGTGTCGGCGGTGCTGCCCATTTTTTCCGTAACGCCGATGTATATCGGCGCGTATACCATCACCACCCTTATACCCTCCTCCTTGCACCGATGCAGATAGCGGTCGAAAATGGCAATGGCTTCGGGGTTGTAGACAGCTCCGAGGGTGTCGATATGGGCGAAAGCCGTGCCGTCCCACTTGCTGTCGTTGGCCACATAGCCCTTGTACATCTCCGGCCGGTTCAGCTTGTTGTGTATTCCCAGTCCCTCTTTGACGACTTCGTGGTAGCCGGCATATCGCACCAGAGGCAGATAGCGGTCAGCCCAGGAGAAACATTCTGTGGGGCGCGTCAGCCGGTAGACATTGTCCCGGCGCAGGTACGGCAGGTATTGCTCCCGCTCGTAGCCGTTGGACATCTGAAGGGTACCGTAGTCGATGTTCTGGATGACGAGGCGTGGCTGCGGTGCATGCTGCCGATAGAGATCATAGATGACCACCTCCGCATCGATGCATCTGCCGTCGACACTGATATTGTATGTGTTCAGTCCCACGATGCTGTCCAGTATCGCCACGTCGTATTGCATCAGCCCGCGCGACGAGCCCATCACGACGGCATCGCACGTCAGGCTGTCGCTGTAGATGGCGTTGTAGGTGCTGAACATCCGCGCATCGGAGTGCCTCAGGTTTCGGGTGATGACGAGGTCGAGTCCATAAGCCACGACCGTCAGCGCCGCCACCGTGATGCCCAGTTTGGTGAGGAAATGTTTCATGTGGTCAGAACTGGAAGTAGATGAAGGTCTCGTTGAACACGCCATACATGAAGATGACGGCCAGCACGGCCAGATAGCAGGCATAGCGCACCGCGCCGCTCTTTACTCCGCTCATGTCGAGTCCGTGTCTCCGGGTGCGCTGAAGCCATTCCACCGCAAGCATCGTCGCTGCAAAGAGGATTGCCCTCATGGGGGGGGCAAATTTTCCCATCTGTCCCATGGCGATGCCTGCGTAGACCTCCATGGCCTCGCCGATGCTTTGGCTGCGGAAGAGAATCCATCCGATGGTGGCAAGCACGAACGTCAGCAGCATCTGTCCCAACTCTTTGAGGGTCGGGAACCATCGTCCCGAGGCAACGGTGTCGGTGTGTTTGCGGTTCTTCCCCATCAGGATAAGCGGCAGAAACAGCAGCGCGTGGAAGGGGCCCCAAGCCAGAAACGTCCAGTTGGCGCCATGCCAGAATCCGCTGAGGAGGAAGATGGCGAACGTGTTGCGCACCACTTTCCAATGCTCCACACGGCTGCCTCCGAGGGGGATATATACGTAGTCGCGGAACCACGTGGTCAGCGAGATGTGCCACCTCCGCCAGAACTCCGCGATGTCTCGGCTGAAATAGGGCACGTTGAAGTTACGCATCAGCGTGATGCCGAACAGTTTTGCTGTGCCTATGGCGATGTCGCTGTAGCCGGAAAAGTCGCCATAGATCTGGATGGAAAACAGTGCCGCCGCCAGAATCAGCTCTGGACTGCTGTAGCCGTCTATGTTTGCCCACACGTTGTCAACAAACATTGCGCAATTGTCGGCCACAACCACCTTTTTGAAAAATCCCCACAGCATCTGCCTCACGCCGTCGACGGCCGTTGCATAGTCGAACCTCCGCTCTTTCTGGAACTGTGGAAGGAGGTTGGTGGCGCGCTCGATGGGTCCTGCCACCAGCTGGGGGAAGAAGCTCACGTATGCAAAGAAGGCCGCGGCATCGCGTGTGGGTTCCAGCTTGCCGCGGCAGACATCGATGCTGTAGCTCAAGGCCTGGAAGGTGTAGAACGAGATGCCCACAGGCAGTATCAGGTTCAGCGTCACGCTGTCGGCTCCGAGCCCAATCAGCCTCGCCAGCTCGGCAGCAAAGAATCCGTAGTATTTGAACAGTCCGAGGATGGCCAGGTTCACCCCTATGTTGAGCCACATGACCGTGCGGTTGCGGCGTCGGTTGCCTCCCGGTTTGATTAGCAAGCCGCTGGCATAGGAGCAGGCCGTGGTGAAGGCTATCAGCAGCAGAAAACGCCAGTCCCACCAGCCGTAGAACAGATAGCTCGCTGCCACTACCAGCAGGTTCTGCCAGCGCAGGCGGTGGCGCAGCAGCCAGTAGAGGGCAAAGACCACCGGCAGGAAAACCATGAATTCGGTCGAGGTGAAAAGCATTTTTGCAGGGTTCAGACTGCCATTTTGTCAGTCCCGAAACCCTTCCATGCCCCTATCAACACCTACTTTGGTAGGAGTTGGGTAGGAGTTGGTAGGGTGTTGGTAAGGTTTTGGTAGGTGGTATGTGCTGTTCGGACTGCCATTTTGTCAGTCGTCATCGGGCGAGGGAGAGGTAGAGCCGGAGCAGGGCGGGATGGATGTGGGCGAGGTGGTAGAGGCGGCGGTGGCGGGGTGTGACGCACTCCTGCCGGAAGCGGCGCCACTCGCCGGGGCTGAGTTCCGGGCTGGGGGTGTGGCTGAGGCGGGTGATATAGTTGGAGGCCAGCACCCGGCAGAGGACCTCTTTGTCGATGCCCTCAAGGGGGAGGATGCTTTCTTCCAAAATCCTGTGCACACGCAGGCTGTCGGCATCGAGGGCCGGGTCGTCGGTGCGGGTGATGCTGTGTGCGTGTATTCTATATGTATAGAGGCAGTCGGAGATGGTCTTCAGTGTGGCGGCCGCGAGCATGGCTTGGGTGGTGAAGAGGTCGTCTTCGGCCCGGCGCAGGCCGTCGAGGAAGCGCAGGCCTTTTTCTACGAGGAACCGACGTCGGTAGGCGCGCTGCCAGATGCAGACGAAGTGGATGGCTGTGGCCTCCAGGCGGTGGCGGCAGAAATGGTCCCACCCGGCGTTCCTTTCGGGGACGGTCACGGAGGGACGGTAGGTGACGGTGCCTGTGGTGTCGTCCAGTTGCTGCGCGTTGAAGCCTACGATGTCCTCGCCGGTGAGGTGGGGTGCAAGGCTGGCAAGGGCGTTGTCGGAGAGGAGGTCGTCGCTGTCCACAAAGAGGATATATTCTCCCTGTGCCGCATCGAGGCCGCGGTTGCGGGCGGTGGCCATGCCGCTGTTCTCCTGTTGCAGGAGGCGCAGGTTGGGGTGCCTGGCTTCGTAGTCGCGCAGCAAGGCGGGGGTGCTGTCGGTGCTTCCGTCGTCGATGCAGATGATCTCATAGTCGTTATAGCCTTGAGAGAGAATGCTCTCTATGCAGGGTTGAAGGAAGCGTTCTGCGTTGTAGGCAGGGATTATGATGGAGAGGGTCATTGAGTGGTTTTGAGCAGGGTGTGTCGGCAGATTAGGAGCATATCTGCCGCAGGCGGTCTTCGAGGTTGGAGAAGTGGCGGGCCACCACCTGCCAGGCACCGGGTTGCAGACGTGGCTGCTCGAAGAAGTCCTTGTAGAGCGAGGGGTTGTTGTTGAGTTCTTCTATCTGGCGGAGCAGGGCGCTGTTGTCGCCCTCGTTGTTCCAGAAAAGGATGGCGTTGTGGTTGAGGATGTCGGGTTCGGGGTTGCCTGCGGCTGCCAAGTAGATGGGTATGCAGCCGGAACCGATGCAGTGGAAGAGTTTCTCTTTGACGTAGCCTTCGGCTTGTGTGTTTTCGGGGCAGATATAGAACCGGTATTGGCGGAGGAAGCGGAGCTTATCGTCGGCGAAAAGGGTGTGCAGTTCGTCGGTGTTGTGCAGGAGTCGGCCTGCACAGTGTACGGGGGCTATGGTCTCCACCTCTTTCACCATCTTTTTGCGAAGAATTGCGCCGGCATCTGTC
>JAFVAM010000118.1 GCA_017480525.1 Bacteroidales bacterium
ATTTTCATCCAATCAAATTCTTGCAAAAAAAAACAGCCTACCTTTTGTCCACTTGAACAAATTTACCCTAAAAATAGCCTACCTTTTGTCCATTACGCCTCTTCTTCTCTATCAGGATGTCGAGGTTGTGCTTGATATGCTCCTTCGCCATCTTGCCCACTGCGATGCTGGCGGCATACTTGGCCAGTTCAAGAGCGTTGTCTATGATGGTGCGGTTTTCTCCCTCTATCTTGTCGAAGTAGTTGATGGAGCATTGCAGTATGGCGTTGGCCAGTTTATCCACAGTGCGGCTGTAGCGCGTATCGGTGGCAGTCAAAAGCTGTTGTATCTTTTGCAACGGCCTCAAGGTTCTGCTCATCAGTGGTCGCCCTGCCTCCAGTTGCGCTTCGGCATCGTCTTTGTCTGCTGCGGTGGCGGTGGCGATGGCTTTCTCTATGGCGCGTAGCGGCGCATTGACGGCGAGTTTGCTCACCTCTGCAAGCATGGCTTCCGGCACATCGTCGGCGTTCCCCAGTTGCGCATACAGGTTGCTGGCACTTATTTCGTTTGTCAACGCTGTGAGGTATTCGCGCCGCAACTGTTCGGCATCTTCGGTATGGGTCTGCCCGGCCACGGCATGCATGAGGTCGTCGCAATGCAATTCAATGACGTAATTGATATGCCATAGTGCTGAGGCATAGTCTCCGCGTTGCAGATGCAGTGTTGCAAGGCAGAGGCGCGACGGCCAGTCTGTGCATTTGCTGAACCTCTCTATCGCGCTGTCGGTCATGCCTTGCAGCAGATGATCGTAGCCCTGCTTTCCAAGCGGGGTGTCGGGCGTGGCGAGCCAGAAGAGGGCGTGCAGCACCTTGTCGTGCGGCAAGGCGATGCTTCGTTCGGCAGCGTCAACCGAGGCTTTGGTTCTTTCGACGGGTGGCAGCACACCGGCAAGGTCTGTCTGGAAGGCCACCTCCCTGCCGATGTCGAGCAACCTGAACTTGCTCTTGTTGGCGGCAAGGTCGAGTGCCGTGGCATTCACCGGGATGCCCAGCATGCGGAATGGGTTTTGTTCTATCAGTTTCATCGGGCGTGGTGCATGATTATTAGTGGTACATAAAAAAAGCGTGGAACGTAACTCTGTCTGGTATCCAGGGTTTCCACGCCCTCTACAATCCAACTAAGTCATTCCACGCCGATGAACGGCGTTTCGTTGACCTATTCTTGATTGTAGCATCCCGAGCTGGGGATAAAGTGGAAATTCGGATACCAAGAATAGCACGAATCGCTATTGTATGTCTATTTGTCTATTTTCTATCGTCTTACATATCTTTCTCCATTTGTTAAACACCTGCAAAAATACAAAATATATTTGATTCGGGCAAAATCAAACATAAAAAAAACGCCGACTCACCATACAAAACACAGGGGGATGCACCGCAGAAAAAAAACAAAAAGACAGTCGGGGGACATACTATTTCCCCCGTCGGCACGTTATAAACCAGTGCAATCCTCATTCGGACAACACAACGGAACATGGAAAGATTCACCATAGACACCGCGCCGCACTATGGCCGGCACTACAACGAGGACGACCTCTGGCGCAAGCTGCGACGCATCGCCGCCCAGGCCGGCGCCAAAATCCTCTACCCCGCCCTGCAGCTCTACTACCTCCTGCTCTCCCCGCACGTCCCCCTCCAGGCCAAGACCCTCATCGTCGGCGCACTCGGCTACCTCATCCTACCCGCCGACCTCGTCCCCGACTTCATCCCCGCCCTCGGATTCTCCGACGACCTCTCCGCACTCATGCTCGCCCTCCGCGCCCTGAACAAGCACCTCACCCCCGACATCAAACGCCAGGCAAAAGAGCAGACCGACAAACTCCTCCACCCCTGACGCGACAACACATACAATCACCAACGCATTTTCTCCCCTCCCCCATGGCAGACGCACTACTCACCGTAGAAAACCTCACCAAAAGCTTCGGCGACAAGCTCCTCTTCGAAGACATCTCCTTCGGCATAGGCGCCGGACAGAAATCCGCCCTCATAGCCCGCAACGGCTACGGCAAGACCACCCTCCTCAACATCATCATGACCGCCTACGGACAGCCTGGCCACAACACCCTGCAGGACAGCGGTCGGGTCACCTTCCGCAGCGACCTCAAACTGGCCTACCTGCCGCAAAGCCCCGAAGCGTTCCCCCACCAGCTCGTGCGACACTTCGTCTACAATGTACAACGTCCCGAGACCGAGGACCCCTGGACCTTCGAGCAGCGCATGGAGGAAATCCTCAGCCGCATGAAGGTGGACACCCTGCTGGACCGTCCCATGGACACCCTCAGCGGCGGCGAACAGAAAAAAACGGCCCTCTGCCGCCTCCTCATGGACGACTGCAACCTCCTCATCCTCGACGAACCCACCAACCACCTCGACATCGACATGATCGAATGGCTCGAAACCCTCCTCTCGCGCCAGCGCCTCGCCCTCCTCATGGTCACCCACGACCGCTACTTCCTTGACAACGTCTGCCAGGACATATACGAACTCGACAACGCGCGACTTTATCACTACAAAGGCCACTACGACTACTATCTGGAGAAGAAGGCCGAGCGCGAAGCCAACGAACGCGCCGAAGTGGCCAAGGCCCGCAGCCTCTACCGCACCGAACTGGAATGGATGCGCCGAATGCCCCAAGCCCGCGGCACCAAAGCCCAGGCCCGTATCGACGCCTTCTACGAACTCGAAGCCAAAGCCCATACCCGCTTCGACGACAGCCGCCCACAACTCACTGTCAAGACCGAGCGCATCGGCGGAAAAATCCTCGAACTCTACAACATCACCCACCACCTCGACGCACCGGCACTTCCCGGCGCCAACGCCATCATAGACGACTTCTCCTACGTCTTCAAGCGTGGCGAGAAAATCGGCATCGTCGGACCCAACGGCGTCGGCAAGAGCACCCTCCTCAACATCATGACCGAGAAGTTGAAGCCCACCTCCGGCCGCGTCGTCGTCGGCCAGACCATCCAGTTCGGCTACTACACCCAGGCCGGCATGTCCGCACCCCTCGACCGCCGCGTCATCGACATCGTCAAAGACGTGGCCGAAGAAATAGAAATCGAAGGCGGCAAAAGCCTCTCTGCACACCAGTTCCTCACCTACTTCGGCTTCGACGGCACCACGCAGTTCAACTATTTCGGCAACCTCAGCGGCGGCGAACGCCGCCGCCTGTACCTCCTCCTCGTCCTCATTGCCAACCCCAACTTCCTCATCCTCGACGAACCCACCAACGACCTCGACATCTACACCCTCCAGATTCTCGAACAGTTCCTCCAGACCTACAAGGGCTGCCTCGTCATCGTCAGCCACGACCGCTCCTTCATGGACCACATCGTCGACCACCTCTTCGTCTTCGAAGGCGACGGCCGCATCCGCGACTACCACTCCAACTACACCGACTACCGCCTCCAGCGCCAGCGACGCGAACGCGAGCAGATGCTTGAACAGCGCGAGAAAAAAGCCGCCACCATACAAAAGTCCGCCCCACAAAACCAAAACCCTGCCACCAAGCGCAAAGCCACCTACAAGGAGCAGAAAGAATACGAAGCCCTCACCGCCGAAGTCGAAGCCCTCACCGCCGAACGCGCCGACCTTGAGCGGCAGCTCGCCGACGGTTCCCTCACCGACCCCGCCCGTATCACCGAGGCGTCTTCTCGTATCGGACAGATTATCAGCCTTCTCGACGACAAAGAACTCCGATGGCTCGAACTCGATGAAATTGTCAATCCTTGAAGGGGTGTAACTCAAAGGTAACACCCCACTTTCCTCACACTCGTTTTTCCCCAACAACAACCTAATTCACAACAGGTTGAATAAGGTATTTTCTGCCTGCCATCACCTTGCCAACACCCTACCAACACCCTATCAACTCCTACCGAGGTAGGACTTGGGTAGGAGTTGATAGGGTGTTGGTAAGGAGAAAGTAGGCGTAATGGACAAAAGGTAGGCTGTTTTTAGGGTAAATTTGTTCAAGTGGACAAAAGGTAGGCTGTTTTTTTTTGTAAGAATTTGATTGGATGAAAATCATTCAGTACTTTTGCATTGTCGATGAAGCGGAGACGGGCTC